>JANLSA010000294.1:0-11331 GCA_031362085.1 Bacteroidota bacterium
AGCAAATCTTGTTTTTCATTACTCAAAATTGTTACATGCCCCATTTTTCTTCCGGGCTTCGTTTGCGTTTTGCCGTATAAATGAACAAAAGCATTTTCTATTTTCAGTACTTCTTCAAGTCCTTCATATTTTACATTGCCATTAAAACCTTCGGCACCAATAATATTTACCATAATTGATGGAAGAATGGCTTCCGTATTTCCCAGTGGATAACCCAATATTATTCTCCAAAGCATATCGAATTGCGAACTGTAATGTGCTTCGATGGTATGATGACCGCTATTGTGGACACGGGGGGCTGTTTCATTTACCAAAACGTCGCCACTTTTATCTACAAACATCTCCACTGCAAAAATCCCGGGTGAATTAAAATTTCTGACGACGGCTAATGCAATGGCTTCAACTTTATAAAGTGTTTGTGTTGGAATTTCAGCGGGACAAAGTTGATAGTCTAATAAATTCAGTGATGGATCAAAAAGCATTTCGACAGGAGGGTAGAGTGCTACTTCACCTTTTTCATTAACAGCGACCATCTGTGCAATTTCTTTTTGAATGTTCACCATTTTTTCTAAAATGGACGGAGCTTTCCATGCGTTTAAGAAATCATTAGGATGTCTGAAAACTTGCACACCCTTACCATCGTAGCCTCCTGTTGCTTTTTTTTGTATAAACGGAAGAAAGTGTTCCATGTCCTTTATATATGCGTTGGAATCTGAGATTACAAATTCTGCAGTCGGTATCTGGTGCTGATGATAATATTGTTTTTGTAGAATTTTATTCTTGATGGTTTTTAATACAGATGGTTTGGGAAAAATCTTTATTCCTTCTGCTTCTAATTTTTCAAGTGCCTCTACGTTTACGTTTTCAATTTCAATTGTGATCGCATCAAGACCTTTTCCGAAATTATAAACAGCGTCAAAATCTTTTATATCGCCTTTGGTAAAATGGTGGCAAAGATGCGCAGCCGGACATTCATTGTCGTTCTCCATCACAAAAGTTTGAACTGGATAATTTGCTGCTGCCTGTAATAACATTCTACCTAACTGACCACCGCCAAGGATGCCGATTTTTTGCATAGTGCAAATATATGTTTGAAAGTTTTAGTGTTAAGTGTTTAATGAATATTCTAACTTCGCATCATGCTTCCCGATTATCCTCATAAGCTTTTTAAAGACGAACGCAGCAATTTTAATTTGCTGATGGAAACATTGGCAATGGATGCCCCCAAACCCCCTAAAGGGGCTTTAGCAACACTCAGATTTGTTGAATAGAATTATTGAAAGTACAAGAGTGCGACGCAACGGACGATGATTAGAATTTCCTTGTTGATTTCAAAAAAAAAATTATGGCAATTATTACAACCTCAGATAAAAAACAAAGTATTCAGGAAGATTTTCTTCCTCTTCAGGGCACAGACTATGTAGAATTTTATGTAGGCAATGCAAAACAGTCCGCACATTTTTATATCACCGCTTTCGGTTTTCAACCACTTGCTTACTCAGGACCCGAAACCGGTGTTAGAGACAGGGCAAGTTATGCAGTGAGGCAAAACAAACTTACACTGGTTTTAACTACGGCATTAAGACCGGGCAATGATATTTCAGATCACATAAATAAGCATGGTGATGGTGTGAAAATACTTGCTTTGAAAGTAGATGATGCAACGAGTGCATGGAATGAAACAACAAAACGCGGTGCAAAATCTTATATGGAGCCGCAACATTTAAAAGATAAGGATGGTGAAGTTGTTGTTAGCGGTATTCATACTTATGGCGATACGGTTCATCTTTTTATTGAAAGAAAAAATTATACCGGGCCATTCATGCCGGGCTATCGTGCATGGAGCAATCCGTATTTTAAAACAAATGACACGGGTTTGCAATATGTAGATCACTGCGTAGGCAATGTCGGTTGGAACCAAATGAATCCCTGGGTAAAATTTTACGAAGAAGTGATGGGCTTTAGAAATATTCTTTCATTTGATGATAACGATATTTCTACAGAATACTCGGCACTGATGAGTAAAGTAATGAGTAATGGAAATGGATTTGTAAAATTTCCAATTAATGAACCAGCCGAAGGAAAAAAGAAAAGCCAGGTAGAAGAATATCTTGAATTTTATAATGGCGAAGGTGTGCAACATGTAGCCATGGCAACAAATGATATTGTAAAAACAGTAACTGATTTGAGAAGCCGTGGTGTAGAATTTTTAAAAGTACCAACTACTTATTATGATGATTTGATAGATCGTGTTGGGCAAATTGATGAAGATCTTGAACCATTAAAAGATTTAGGTGTATTGGTAGATCGGGATGAAGAGGGTTATTTACTTCAGATTTTTACCAAACCGGTTGAAGACCGGCCAACTTTATTTTTTGAAATTATTCAACGCAAGGGTGCAAAAAGTTTTGGCAAAGGAAATTTCAAAGCGTTGTTTGAAGCAATTGAGCGGGAACAAGGTGAGAGGGGGAATTTGTAGATGGTTGATTAGTTACTTAGTTGACTCGTTAATTGTGTTTTACCTCAGTGGTTTGAATTTCCTTTTGGTGTACTAATTAACCAATTAACCAATTAACAAATCAACTAATTTCCTTTTACCAGCTTATCTTTACAAATATTTATCACAGTTGAATGTACTTTAAAACGGAGCAATCCGTTCTGGATTTAATAAATTTTTACATGAAAAACCTGATTCTCCTGATTGTAATATTTTTTTTAAGTAAGACTTCCATTACACAGCCGCCTAAAATGGGAGGTACTTCATTCATTGATTATCAAAAGTCATTTGTCCGTGCTGCTGATGTGTTTAAGAGGAAAGTGGATACACTTCAAAAACAGTTTAAGGAAAAAGGATTAACCTGGCCCGCAAAATATTTATATCTGCGTTCTTTTAAATACGACAGTCAGTTGGAGGTTTGGGTAAAGAATGAAATAACTGATCCGTATAAACTTTTTAAGTCATACCGGGTTTGTGCACTAGCCGGTTCAATGGGGCCAAAAAGAATGGAAGGAGATTACCAGGTGCCGGAAGGGTTTTATTATATCAATGAATTTAATCCGAAAAGTACTTATCATCTTTCAATGGGTATTAATTATCCGAATGAGAGTGATCGGAAATTAAGCGACTCCATTCAACCCGGTGGTGAAATATTTATTCATGGCAGTTGTGTTACGGTTGGTTGTATTCCACTTACTGATGATAAGGTGGAAGAAGTTTATACAATTGCGGCTTATGCAAAAGATTTAGGGCAGGATTTTATTCCGGTTCATATTTTCCCAATTAAGTTTGATGTAAAAAGAAGTTCTGAGTATTTTGAAAATATTCTTAAGGATGACCCGGCGATGAAAAAATTTGCATCAAAACTGGAAGATGCATATTATTATTTTGAAGCGTACAAACAATTACCGGTAGTAATGATTGATGAAAATGGCGATTATAATATTCCGGGAGTGCCCCCAAAAAAGGCCGTGGTATCCAACGAAAAATTATTGGTGAAAAGATCCCTGGCAATGCATCGCACCCGAAATGTTGGCGTGCTGGCAGATGCAGTACAACAATGGCCACAGTTCGCAGGTGGCGGAAATGCTTTTATGGTATACCTGGAAAAATTAGGAAAAGAGATGATTGGTTTTTTACCCAAAGGAGTAAAGAAAGCTTATGTTCAGATGGAATTTATCGTAGATAAAGATGGTGTACCGGTAAATTTTAAAGTGTTGAAAGGAATAAATGATATTGATTTTATAGATGAGCTTATTAACCGGATGGAAAAAATGCCTGAATGGCAACCTGCTATTTTGCATGACAAACCGGTAGCTAAAAAAATGGTGCAGACCGTAACCGTAGAAATATCAGAGAAAAAAGAAGATTGGTAAGCCCCTATCTCCGCCAACTGGCGGAGAGTACTAGGTTTTTAAATATAAAAATTCACTATTGCATTAATGATTGCACAGTTTCAGTTGTTCGCTGCTGCAATAATATTTTCTTCCCTTCAGTTAATTTGTCAAAAACCTCCCGGTTGTAATGACGTATCGTAAGTAAGGATAAATTATTAGTAACTTTTACATCAAATATGGATGATGCTTCCAAAGCAAGTTTTTCTATTTTCTCATGCCAATTATCTAATACGGCTGTAAAACTGATAGCACCGTTTTGAGTAAGGTTGGGTTTTAAATTATATTTTTCAAATAAATGATAAAGTGTTCCCACATGATGCTCGCCAACAAAAGAAAAATCTTTTGAAATCATTTCTAGCATTACCTGGTTTTCTTTTAATACAATAATAGGAGGCAGGTTTTTTACTGTTTGATTATGAATTACCGTTCCCGGCAATTCAGCATTTAAAAAACATTTTACATAAAGCGGAATATTTTTATTTTGTAATGGCTTAATTGTTTTTGGGTGTATAACCTGCGCACCGTAATAAGTCATTTCAATTACTTCATTATAGTTCAACTCATGAATCGATTGTGCATCCGGGAATTGTTTGGGATCAGCATTCATCACACTTTCCACATCTTTCCAGATGGTCTGGCTTTCAGCATCAAGCATATTTGCAAAAACAGATGCAGAGTAATCGCTTCCCTCTCTGCCAAGGGTAGTACTTTCATTTTCATCGGTACTGCCAATAAAGCCTTGCGTTAAAATAATATCTGAAGATTGAAATAAAGGAACAATGGAGTTTTGAACTTTTGAGTTTGTAAATGACCAATCAATATTTGCTTCACGAAAATTATCATCAGTTCTGAAAATATCCCGCACATCTACCCATTGATTTTTTATCCCGGTTTCATTCAGATAATGACTTACGATGGTAGTTGATATTAATTCTCCTATGCAAACAATCTGATCGTAATAATAATCATATTCACGTACCGGTTTATCATACAGCAACCATTCCACTTCGGTAAAAAAATCTTTCAGTTGCTGCTCACATGCCAGGTAATTTGTAACCAATACATATTTTGATGTATTCAGATGCTGACTCTTTATTTGCTCAAACAACTGAAGAGCTTCATCCTTTTTTGAATTATAAAAAGCATCGACTACTTTTTCCAGTGCATTGGTTGTTTTACCCATGGCAGAAATAACAACAAGAATTTTTTGGCCGGAAAATTTTTTAAGAATATCACCAACATTTTTTATTCTTTCAATACTATTTACAGATGCACCCCCGAATTTGAACACATTCATAGATATTGTAAATTTTATATTGCAAATTTCAAATTGGTCTTAGAATATAAGTATTCATTTAACTTTCGAAGTTTCTGAATTCAATTTGAAATCTTAAATTTTAAATCGGACAAAAGCTTCCATAGCAGCATAATGAGTAAGACCCAGGTCAGCATAAAGATTTGCAGTTGCTGCATTTCTTTCTTCGGCTCGTTGCCAAAACTCTCTTGAATCACTGCCCATAAACGGAACCATATCTTTTTGCGACTGATGAATAAAAATTCCAAATCGTTTTTTTAAGACCTGGTCGGGGCTCATTGGAATAGCCATTTCTATTTCTTCAATGTTCCATTCCTGCCAAGCACCTTTATAGAGCCAGAGCCAGCAATCATTTATCCATTCATCACCAGCATTTTTAATTCGCTTTAACGCTTCAGTTACGACGTTGAAGCAAACGATATGAGTACCGTGGGGGTCAGCAAAATCGCCGGCACAAAAAACCTGGTGTGGTTTTATTTCCCGCAACAGTTCCATTGTTATTTTTACATCTTTTTCGCTCATTGGTTTTTTCTCAATAGCTCCTGTTTCATAAAACGGAAGATTCATAAAATGAATATTCTTGTCTTTTAAACCAACATAACGGCAGGTTGCCTTTGCTTCGCAACGACGGATCAGACCTTTTATCGATCTGATTTTAGCCGTATCCGTTTGATTTGATTTTTTTGTTGATAGATATTTTCTCGCATCTGCTAATATCTTACCCGATTTACGGGTATCAATGCCTGCAATTTCTTCGAAGCCAACTGCGAAGTCAAGAAACCGGGTTACAAATTCATCAGTTACTGCGATATTGCCGCTTGTCTGATAACATACATGCACATCATTACCCTGATCTTGCAAACGTTGAAATGTTCCGCCCATACTTATAATATCATCATCGGGGTGAGGGGAGAAGATAATACAACGTTTGGGGTAAGGTTCAGAACGTTCGGGATGTTTTGGAATATTTACTTTTGGTTTTCCCGCAGGCCAGCCGGTGATGGAATCACGCAGCATATAATAAACTTTTAGATTTATTTCATAAGCATCACCTTCTTCTACTAAAAGATCGCTGAGGCCATATTCATTGTAGTCGCTGTTGGTTAAACTCAACACCGACTTTTTTAATTTTAAAGCCATATTTACAACCGCTTTTTTAATCATCTTCGGCGTCCAATCACATTCTCCCGTAAGCCATGGCGATTTATTTCTTGTTAATTCAGATGCGGCTGCTTCATCTACATAAAAACTAACATCATCATGATTTTGTAAAAGTGAAGCCGGAACATGTTCAGTGATATCTTCTTCAACCGTTTGTTTTATAACAGGGGCTTTACCAGAACCCCAAGCCATCAATATTATTTTTTTTGCTTTTAATATTTCACCGATACCCATCGTAATAGCAAGCCGGGGTACTTCAGAAATATTTGCAAATTCATATGCATTTGCGATACGTGTAGAGTTGTCAAGTGTAATCAATCTTGTTTTTGAATAAATACCAGAGCCGGGTTCATTAAAACCAATATGTCCATTATTTCCAATACCCAAAATCTGCAATTCAATTCCACCCGCATCCTTAATCATTTTTTCGTATTGCCGGCAATGATCTTTTATATTTTCTTTTTTTATTTCTCCATTGGGGATATGAATATTTTTTGGATTGATATCGACATGATTGAACAAGTGTGTCTGCATAAACCGGTTATAGCTTTGTAATGCATCATTGTTTATCGGGTAGTATTCATCCAGGTTAAATGTGACCACATTTTTAAAACTGAGTTTTTCTTCCCGGTGCATTCTTACCAGTTCAGCATATAATGTTTTCGGAGTAGAGCCGGTTGCAAGACCCAACACACATTTTTCCTTTTTATCTTGTTTTTCCCTGATAAAAGAAGCAATTTCTTTTGCAACTGCAATTGATCCTTGTTTTAAATCAGGAAAAATATTAACTGTAATTTTTTCAAAGGAGTCTACCATATGTTTTTATATAAATGGGTTTAAACAATTAGAATTCATTCAGGTTGAGGTATTGGATCAAGAATTTTTGAAAAGTAAAAAGATTATTTGAGTATAATTATTAATAAATATTTACATTGCGGCTAAATTAGGAAAATATTTTATAATCATATATCTAATTTTTATTTAGCTATGTCCAGTAATTCAATCCGCCATTTTACGCTTTCAAAGAATAGTGTTGATTTTTCAAACGTTACTTTAAAAGATATAAAATTAAAGAGAAAGATTTTGACAATGATGAGTGAGAGTATTGAAGTAACTGTGAATGAAATTTCTGAATCACTTGGCATCAGTACACCTAAAACAGCTTTATTATTAAATGAGTTGGTTGCAGAAAAGCTTATTAAAGAAATTGGAAAACGTACAGCAGGGCCAGGGCGAAAAGCAATTTTATATGCTTTACGACATGATAATTGTTATTTTTTAGGAGTTGAGATAAAAAAATACAAGATCAATATTGCGTTGATGGGTTTTGATAAAAAAATAATGAAATCAAAACTCGACATCCCATTTCTTTATCAGGAAGCAGGCGAATCTATAAAAGAAATTGTTTTAATAATTAATCATTTTCTTGAAGAAATAAAAATTGAAAGGAGCAAAATAGCTGGTGTGGGTATCAGTGTTGCAGGTCGAATAAATGTAAGGACAGGTGAAATTCTAACTATATATCACTTTAGTGATGCACCTATTAAAACCATATTAGAAAAAGAATTGGGTTTGCCGGTTTATCTTGATAATGATTCCCGGACAATTGCCTATGGTGAATTTTATTTTGGGAATCGCATGCAGGAAAAAGAAGTACTGATAATGAATCTTGATTATGGTATGGCAATTGGAATTTTTGTAAATGGTAAGCCGGTTTATGGTGCTAGTGGATATGCAGGCGAGTTAAGTCATATACCCTTATTTAATAATGAAATAATTTGCTTTTGTGGAAAGAAAGGTTGTTTGGAGACTGAGGCATCTGGCAATGCTCTAATTCAAAAAATTATTGAATTAATGGGTGATGGATCAAATAGCATTTTAAAAAAATTATTGAATAAAAAAGGGTTCCTTGAATTAGAAGATGTACTTCTTGCAGTTGAAAAAGGTGATAATCTTACTTTACAAGCAATAAGTATTATAGCAGAAAAGCTGGGACGGGGTCTGGCAATTACTATTAATATTTTTAATCCAGAACTGATAATTATTGGAGGCGCCCTTAGTGCCATCGGAGAACCATTACTTTTACCTTTAAAAAATTCCATAATTCATCACTCGCTAAACTTAGTAAATGCAGACACAAACGTTGTATTATCAAATCTTCACTATAAGGCAGGTTTGTTAGGTAGCTGCCTGCTCGTACGAGATAAAGTTTTGGGTATTCTTCAATTTTAAATGCGAAAATTTTTACGAATCTAATTAATAAAAAATATTATTAATTGGATGTGGATAAAAAAAAATATTACCAATTAGTCAGATATATATATTTACACCTTGTTTATAAATATTTTTTAAAACCAAAGTACAATGCTTATGTCCAAAATTTTAAAATGCATGCTATTCCTATTGATAGGGTATAGTGCAAATGCGCAGACTCGCCAACTTAATGGAACGGTGAATGATGCTTCAAATCAAGCTGTAGCTTCTGCAACTTTAAAAGTTAAAGGTGGTACAGCTACAACTACAACAAATGCAGATGGAAAATTTAGTTTCTCAGTTCCTGTAGGAAGTATAGTTCTTCAAGTTTCATCTGTAGGATTTGATGCATCCGAAATATCAGTTTCGGGTAGTGATAATAATATTACTATTTCTTTGGTAATATCAAATAACAATTTAGATGAAGTAGTAGTAACAGCACTTGGAGTAAAACGTGAAAAGAAAGCATTGGGATATTCAGTACAGGAAGTTGGAGGCAAAAATTTTACAGAAGCACGGGAAAACAACCTTGTAAATAGTTTATCAGGGAGAGTTGCAGGACTTCAGCTATATAAAACAGGTAATGGCCCAACCGGCTCAACCCGAATTGTAATTCGCGGCAATAACTCACTTGGTGGAAATAACCAACCTCTTATAGTAGTTGATGGTATTCCAATGGATAATTATCAAACAGCAAATAACCAGGGTGAATATGGTTCATTTGATGGTGGTAACGGTATTTCGGATATCAATCCGGATGATATTGAAACATTAACTGTATTAAAAGGGCCAGCTGCTGCAGCACTTTATGGTACTCGTGGTGGTAATGGTGTAATATTTGTTACTACAAAAAAAGGTGCATCAAGAAAAGGATTAGGCATTAAATACAGCACAAATTATGTAATTGATAATCCCTTATTATATACCGATAATCAAAGCGAATATGGACAAGGGGCAAATGGTCTTTTTGATGTGAAAAGCCAATCAAGCTGGGGTCCAAAAATTACTGGACAAAACATTGTTGATTGGCGGGGTAAAACAGTTCCCATGTCAGCTGATAAGAATGATCTTAAAAACTTTCTTAATACAGGCCAAACCTGGACAAACTCTATAGATGTTACAGGGGGAAGCGATAAAACTAATTTTCGTTTAGGTTATACAAATGTGGATAATAAAGGCTTATTGCCAAATACTACTTTAAAAAGAAACCTGATAACACTCAGAGTAAATTCAGAATTAACCAGCAAGCTATCCATCGATGCTAAAATCAGTTACACAAAACAAAATACTAAAAACAGACCTCAAACATCAGGTAGCCCAAGTAATGTATTTGCTCAGTACGCCGGATTGCCACGGTCAGTTCATTTAGCAGATATGAATCCATGGGCAGATATTTTTGGTCACCAGATTTTATGGGCACCAGAAGCGTATAGTACTTTACGAAATCCTTACTGGGTATTAAATGAAGATTTTAATTTAGATCAAAGCGATCGTTTTTTAACAATGGTGGCTTTCGATTATAAATTTACCAGCTGGTTAAAATTAAAACTACGTCATGGTATGGATATGAGACAAGCCTTTGCTGAATCTGCAACAGCATTTGGTATTTACAATAATAACCCGGGATCACCCACATATAATTTTGGTTCTGGTTACGGTGCCGGCAGATCAAGAACATATGAAGGCAATGCAGATTTTTTAATATCAGCAAATAAAAAAATCAGTGATTTCGATTTAGGATTAAGTGTGGGTGGTAATCAGCAGCGTTCAAATTATAATACTACGGGTGGAAATACAGGGAATCTTGATTTACCTGGTGTTTATAATTTATCAGTAGGAGCAAATCCAAGACCTTACAGTTACAAAGCTGAATCAAGATTAAATTCTTTATATGCATTTCTGAATGCATCTTATAATAACTATCTATTTTTAGATGTTACGTTTAGAAATGACTGGTCATCTACACTTTCGCCTGCTAACAGAAGTTTTAGTTACCCTTCATTCAGCGGTTCCCTGATTGTAAATGATATGCTCAAAAAATCTTTTAATACAAGTTTACCAGACTTTATTTCTTTCTTTAAAATCAGAGGCGGTTATGCTGAGGCTGGTAATACAATTGCTCCATATAGTTTAGATCCCTCATATGGTATTTCAAGGGGAGTTTTCAATGCGATTATCACCAGTCCACCATCCACTCTCGTAAATCCTGATATACTTCCTGAAATTATTAAATCGCAGGAATATGGAGTTGATTTGCGTTTTATGAACAACAGATTTGGATTGGATTTTACGTATTATAAAAAGAATGCTTTTAATCAAATTCTTTCTTTACCGGTTCCTCCGGCTACGGGATTTAGTAATAAGATAGTTAATGCAGGTAATGTACAGAATATAGGATATGAGTTTGTCGTAAATGCAAATATCCTGAGAGCTAAATCAGGATTGAACTGGGATCTTTTAATTAATTATAATCATAATGTTAATAAAGTTTTGTTACTGCATCCTGAAACAAAAACGTATTTATTACAAAGTGATGTTGCTTCAAGAGCAATACGTATAGCAGCAAACGAAGGAGAACCATTTGGAAATATTTATGGTCGTGATTTTGCCCGCAATGCAAACGGCGAAATTATAGTAGAGCTTGATGGTACTCCTAGAAAATCAGAAAATAAGAATACGCTATTAGGTAATTATCAACCTAAATACAC
>JANLSA010000296.1:0-1700 GCA_031362085.1 Bacteroidota bacterium
ATTCCGGTAAAAGCATTAAACAACTTGCAAAAAATTATTTTGAAGGCTCGTTCAGCAATGTGGTCTCCTACCTTGTGAAAGAAAATAATATTTCTGTAGAAGAATTAGAAAGTCTGTTGGTTCAAATTAAAAAACAACAAAAACCTGGAAAATGAAAAACATCTTTTTCTATCTGCTGCAAATGATAATTGCATCCGGAATGTTGTATGGTTATTACCATTTTTTTCTGCGAAATAAAAAATTTCATCGTTATAACCGTTTCTTTCTTTTAGCCGCTGTCATTATCAGTATAGTAATCCCCTTTCTGAATATTCCTGTTTATTTTTCAAAAGAAAGTACTGATAGTTCCGTTTTATTACAAACATTAAGTGTTATCAGCTATTCGGGAGGAGAAGAAACAACAGCTGTTGTTTTATCTGAAAGTGCAAATCAAATTGCAAGTTGGTTTAGCTGGCAAAATATTATGTATGCTTTGTACTTACTTATTGCTATAGTTTTTATAATTAGAATTTATTTATCGGTGAGAAAAATAAAAATTATCTCAAGCAGTTATCCTCAGGAAAAAATTGGTGATATACATTTCGTAAACACATCCGAGCCTGGCACACCATTTTCATTTTTCCGCTGGTTGTTCTGGAATAATGATATTAAATTGGATTCCGATAAGGGTCAGCAAATTTTCCGGCATGAACTATTTCATATCAATCAGCGGCATACACTTGATACAGTATTTATGGAATTCATTAATGCATTTGCATGGTTCAATCCTATATTTCATTTAATTAAAAAAGAAATAAAAACCATCCATGAATTTCTTGCAGATGAATATGCCATGAGTAAATCAGGTGACTGGCAATATGCCGAGTTGCTGCTGATGCAGGCATTGAATACAAAACTATCCCTTGTCAATCCATTTTTTCATACACAAATCAAAAGACGTATAGCCATGATAACCTCATCTCAAAAACCCGGGCGCCAGTACCTGAGAAAGTTACTGGTGCTTCCGGTTGCTTCTGTAATAGCAGTACTGTTTGCATTTAGTTATAAAAATAAAAAAGCAGAAAATGATTCTGCTATTAAATCAAGTAAGCCGATTACTATTGTTGTTGATGCTGCACACGGAGGAATTGATCCCGGGGCTAAAAGCCCTGATGGGAAATATTCCGAGGCTCAAATAGCACTTGAGATTTCAAAAACTATTCAGGAATTATCTGGAGAGTATAATATTAACGTAGTAATGACAAGAGAATTTGATATACTGCCTGGCAACGCAACAAATGTGAAAGATGGTCTTAAAAACAGAATTGACATAGCAAAAGATTACACCCCGGGTGCTTTTATTGCCATACATGTAAATACAAAGGGGATATATGGAAAATATCAGGAAAGCCAATCAGGATTTGAAGCGCTGATTACAAATGATAAACCAGATGAGAAAAACATAATTTTTGCAAAGACAATTTTAAATGGCTTGAAATCTGTTTATAAAACAAATACTGGTATAAAACAAAGAGAAGGAAAAGGAATTTATGTTTTAGATAAAAATATGTTTCCTGCAATGCTCCTGCAATGCGGTTATATCAATAATAAAAAAGATCTTGCTTTTATCACAGATAAATCCAACCAGGAAAAAATTGCGAGGGCTATTTTGAGTGGAGTAAGCCAGTTTGTGAATACAAAAATTACCGCTTCAGCTGATG
>JANLSA010000321.1:0-3178 GCA_031362085.1 Bacteroidota bacterium
GTGAATAATTTACTAATTGAATAAGACAAGAGGTGTTTTTCCAGTTTTTCAGCAAGGTATCATAGCAAGAGGACATGTTTTTCAGGGCAATCATTTTTTCATTATTTAAGTCAATGATTCTTGAAAAAACAGGTAAGTTAACTTTCAGGTCATCATAAAAAGACCGGATATATTCCTTGCCCCGCTCTTTTTCGATTTTATGCTCTAACTGGTATTCTGCCAGGAACCCACAGAACACTGCAAGGAACAACATGAGAAACTCCCAGAAATAATGTGTCCATTTTTTTCTTGGGGTATGGGTGTGTGCATGTACTTCCATATTAGTGGCTTTATGTTTTTTGCTTGCAGGAAAGTTTTCTAAGACGGATGGATATGCGAAAGACTGGGGGCTTTCAGATAATGGCAAAAGATAATTATTTTTTTCCGGCCGGAGCAGGAATGATTGGCCGCTTTTATTAAACATCCATCTTTGTGCCCTTTGTGTTGTGTTTGCTCTGTGCTCTTTGTGGTAAATAAACCACAGAGTACACAAAGAATTTACACAGAGAACACAAAGCTGACATGTGAATAATATGTAAGATAAAAAAACCGGCTATCCGTTACCCTCTACTATTTTTATTTCTTCTTCCGTTAATCCGTACAGCGCATACACCATCGCATCTATTGCTGCATCGGTTGTAGCAATGATGGTTTGCAAACCCAGTGCTTTAGCTTTTTGTTCTTCAAAATAATTCATCCACTCTGCCTGCTGCGGCAATGCTGGTTTTATTTTTTGTTTGCTCAGTTCTTTTAAAAAATCGGCAAAAGAAAGCGATGGCCATTGCTCTAATTTTTTATTTACCTGCACAGCCGAAAAATTACTTTGCAGCAATTGAAGCAACTGCTGCTTTAACTCCTGCAACTCTTTGTTTGTTGCCAGCATGATATCGGCTTTGATGATGAAGGGGAGTTGTTGTTCTTGAGTTGCTATTTTGACAGGAAATTTTCTTAAGTCTTGAAGAATAACCTTAGGAAACATTTGTCTTACCGATTTAGGAGTATTCTTTTGAAAGTAAAAGGAAAGTAAAGTGCTATTTATTATAGTGAGAATGTATTTTAATGAATATAAAGATTTTTCTTTTTCAACAATTGCAATATTGCTTCTATTAAAAAGAAAAGTCTCGTCACTGAATGTTGAGATTATACATTTTGGAAAAGTTCCAGTAATTTCTCGAACTATTATTTTGTTCCCCGAAAAAATATCAAATGTTCTTGGCGCTGCTAAATGGTCTCCATACTTAAGAAACATACCAGCCCAAGTAAAACCATATCTTCCGACATCCTTCCCATCTAAATACATATAAGTTGAATCATCAAGTTTATAGGTATAATCATAAGGTCGGTTTTCAACATCTTCTTTAGTTTGTTTTGGATTTCCTTTTCCGACTTCATATGCCTGTAAACCCGCTTTGACAGTTGCAATATTATCTATTTCTTCAGCACCTGTTTTGAGTTTTTGAGTAATTTTTTCACTTAGCTCATCTGCGAAAACTTTAAATTCAAAGCCATCTTCATTAGAAAAACCATTTTGTTCTTTGGTATTGGTTTCAAAAAACTCTTGACCCTTATTTTCTTTAATAATAACTATATTATTTGGGAGCTTACTTTTTTCTGCGATTAGGATTATTGTTTCGACGTTTACGTTTTCAAATGAATATCCAAGTAAATTGATTATTTGGTTCAAAGAAACATTTTTAAGTAAATACTCTCTTAGGTTTTTAGCGGAGCTTACCATTAACCAGGCATTAGGTACAATTAATCCAAGACTTCCATTTGACTTTAAAAGCTGGTTGCTTCGTTCAATGAAAAGTAAATATGTGTTGACCTGATACAAAGCAGAATTATATTTTTCTATATAATATTTTTTATCTGCCTCTGTAATTTTCTCTCTTGCAAAAACATACGGTGGATTCCCAATCACCACGTCAAAACCACCCTTTTCAAAAATTGTTGGAAATGTTTTTTGCCAGTTAAATGCTTTATCTCCAGCAATTGCGGGATCATCTATTAAACTGTTGCCGCATTGTATATGGCTGGTAAGGCTGCTAAGCTTGCGGTCTTTTTTTGCTGTGCGCAGCCAAAGGCTAAGGCGTGCAATCTCTACCGCTTCTTCATTTATATCTACACCAAAAAGATTTTTTTCCAGTATCTCATTATCCAGGTCGGTCAATACAAATGCATCGCCAAATAAATTTGCTTTCAGTTCATCTATATGCCGGTGCTCGGCTATTAAATATTCCAGCGCCTGGTTTAAAAATGCACCGCTGCCACAGGCGGGGTCGCAAATAGTGAGTTGCAGCAGCCAGTTGCGGTAATCATCCAGCAGCTTTACTAATCGTTCTCTTTTTTTATCTTTCTGTTTGCGGTAAGCAAATATTTCTTCACTAATGTTGAGCTCTAGTTTTTTTTGTTCGCATAAAGCGCCAACGGTATTGGCCACTATATATTTGGTAATATAGCGGGGTGTATAAAAAACACCATCCTTTTTTCTTTTTGTTTTTGCTTTATCTACCGGTTTGCCTTCGGCTTCGGCCTGCAGTTCTTCCAGTTCATTCAGGCTATGTTCAAAAATATGGCCGAGTATATTTACATCTATCTCTGTTTGAAAATCATAATTGCTCAACGCAAAACAACTGTCATATAAAATAGTATCATCAATTTTTATCGTGTCCAATATTTCATCGGTGGCAAAGAGACCGCCGTTGTAAGCAAAAATTTCTTCTTTATCGGGCCGCCCGGTATTGAGATAACCAAAATATAATTTGAACCGCTGGTAAAGTGGTTGCGCTGCATCCATCTCTTTCAGTTGCTGCCATTGCTGTAAAATTTTGCGTACAGAGTTGGCGGGTACCAGCATCCTGTCTTCGGCAAAAAGTATAAATAAAAAACGGTCGAGCAGTTTCTGTGTTTTTTTAAACAGTTCAATTTTTGGGTACTGCGGGTTCAGCTCCGTAATATTATAAAACAGTTTTTTGCGAAAGCCGGAGTAATCGGCATATAATTTTTTAGTAACTGCTTCTTCCTGTGTCAGCGATGCCTGCTTTATCAGCAGCGGAATATTTTTAAAAATATTTTGTTCACCCAGGCAGAGATACAAGAGATCAAACCGTTCTCTTGTTAATGTAAACAAATCAAACTC
>JANLSA010000329.1:0-10155 GCA_031362085.1 Bacteroidota bacterium
CTGAATAATAATATTGGCCTCGATTTTTTTGCCGGCTATAATTATTCAAGAACTAAAAGCGTTTTTAAAAAAACTACGTTGGTAGATTTTGGTAATAACGGATCAACCGATCAAACCAGTGTTAGCGAGCCTACAATGAAATATTCAAATCATGGGGCACTTGTAGGTGTAAGCTTCCAGATTTTTTTAGATAAGAAAAAATAAATTTCTATGTTATAAAAAAAACCCCGTAACAAATGTTACGGGGGTTTTTTATGATACAATGATTTGCTATTTACTCATCATTTGTTTTGCTTCTATACTTAATGTAGCATGTGGCACGGCACGCAGTCTTGCTTTATCTATCAGCTTACCGGTAACCCGGCAGATACCATAGGTTTTATTTTCTATACGCATCATGGCTTTTTCCAGGTGATCAATAAAAGTGATTTGGCGGCTTGCCATCTGACTCAATTGTTCTCTTTCCATACTTACACTGCCATCTTCCATTGTCATGTAGCGACCTTCGTCCATATCACCACCTTCGTCTTTACGGGTTATCAATCCCTGCAGGTAAGCAAGTTCTTTTTTTGCAGCATCTAATTTTTTCTGAATAATATCCCGGAATTCATTCAGATCATTATCTGAATAACGCTGTGTAGGTCCTGAATGTTCAATAGCATGTTTGTCTAACACTGATTTGGTAAAATCTGGTTCATATCGAACAGAACTCTTCGTTGTAATTTTCGGCATCACAACCTTCGAAGGCTTTGGGGGTTCTTTTTTCAAAACTTGTTTTATAGGGGGTTTGATTGATACAAGAGATTTTGGATCGAATGCTCCTGGTTTTTTAGCCACAAATTTTTCAACAGGCTTTGCTGCAACAGGTGCAGGCAAAGAACTCGGTTTTGAAACGGCTTTAGCAACTGGTTTGGCTAATGGTTTGGATACGGGTTTTGATTTAATCACTTTTGATACTGATTTTATTGGTTTTTTAGAAACTGGTTTTACGGTTTTTTTAACCACCGGTTTTGATACCTTCTTTGCAACAGGTTTCTTTACTTTTTTAGCAACAGGTTTTACTGCTTTTTTAGGAGCAGGTTTTTTAATAACGGCCTTTTTAACCGGCTTTTTTGGTGCAGGTTTTTTGGCAACTACTTTTTTTGTTGGCTTGGCAGGCTTTTTTGCTATCGTTTTTTTCTTAGTAGCCATAATGGTTAGGCTTTTTTTGAAATAATCACTTTTAGTTGAAAATCATTCACTTCAATATCAATTCCCTCATTTATCTCTGGCAAAAATTCAATTTTATCTGCCAGAATTTCGGCGCAAATATAGGCGTTAAACTCAATCAACGAATTTTTTAATCCATTACCTCCTGATAGTTTTACAAGAATACGGTCAGTAAGTTCAAAACCCGACTCTTTTCTTATCTTCTGAATTCTGTTTACAAACTCACGGGCATGTCCTTCATTTTCAAGTTTCGGAGTGATTGTAACATCCAAAGCAACAGTCAAACTTCCCTTATTTGCTACTAGCCAGCCGGGAATATCTTCACTTGTAATATCTACATCACCAGTTTGTAATATTATGGTTTCGCCATCAACTAACAAATTATATTGACCTTCTTTTTCCAACATTGCAATCTGCTTCTGTGTGAATTGAGCCAATGCCGCAGATACGGCTTTCATTTTTGCTCCCATTCTTTTTCCCAATGCAACAAAATTGGGTTTAATTTTTTTGCTGATAAATGTATTGTCGGGGTTCAGGTATTCAATTTCTTTTACATTCACTTCTGCTTTTACTAAATCTTCTACTTTTTGCAATTGAACCTTCATTGAAGGAAATAAAACTGGAATCAAAACCTTTTGCAACGGCTGACGAACTTTTATATTATGCTTTTTACGCAATGATAAAATCAATGATGAGGTGTCCTGAGCCAACTGCATTCTTTCTTCAAGCAATGTGTCAATGGTCTCCCTACCCCCCAAAGGGGGGTTCACAGAAACATCACCAGATGGGAAACTAATATGATGTATTGATTCAACTAAACTTCCATCGGGATTTTTGAAACGATGAGTTATTGCATTCAGGTTTTGGAAAATAGCATCGCTGAAGAAAGGAGATATAGGTGCAATTAAGCGCAGCACTGTTTCCAAACACTCATATAAAGTCTGGTAAGCACATATTTTATCCTGCTCATATTCTCCTTTCCAGAATCTTCTTCTGCATAGCCGAACATACCAGTTGCTCAAATGCTCATCAACAAAATCTTCCACCACCCGGCCAGCCTGTGTTGGTTCATAGTCATCCATATACTCATTCACTTTCTTCACTACGGTATTAAGTGATGAAAGAATCCAGCGATCAATCTCCGGTCTTTCATTCAGCGGAATATATTTTTCTTTAAATGCAAAGCCATCCACATTGGCATACAAAGCAAAAAACTGGTAGCTGTTATAAAGAGTGCCAAAGAATTTACGCTGTACTTCTTTGATGCCATCGAGATCAAACTTCATATTATCCCAGGGCGAAGCATTGGTAACTAAGTACCATCTCGTGGCATCAGCGCCATAGGTTTCAATTGTTTTGAACGGATCAACAACATTACCTAATCGTTTACTCATCTTGTTTCCGTTCTTATCCAATACCAACCCGTTTGACACACAGGTTTTGTAGGCTACGGAATCAAACACCAAAGCTGCAATTGCATGAAGTGTATAGAACCATCCTCTCGTCTGGTCAACCCCTTCTGCAATAAAATCGGCAGGGAATGATTGTTTGAATGTTTCTTTATTTTCAAAAGGGAAATGCCATTGGGCATAAGGCATAGCACCACTGTCAAACCACACATCAATCAAATCCGATACCCGTTTCATGGGCACGCCTTTTGGCGAAACCAGGATGATGTCATCTACATGTGGTTTATGAAGATCTAAGCTGTTAGCTGTTAGCTTTGAGCTATTAGTTGTTCCCAAAATTTCATCAGCTTTTATTCCTTCGCTGGTTAATTCTTCAATACTTCCGATACAAATTTCTTCTTCACCATCATCCGTTTTCCAGATAGGCAATGGAGTTCCCCAAAATCTTGAACGGCTCAGGTTCCAGTCCACCATATTCTCTAGCCAGTTTCCAAATCTTCCTTCGCCGGTTGATTTTGGTTTCCAGTTAATGGTTTTATTCAATTCAACCATTCTGTCTTTGATAGCCGTGGTTTTTATAAACCATGCGTCGAGCGGATAATATAAAACCGGTTTGTCAGTTCTCCAGCAATGCGGATAACTGTGTTCATATTTTTCAACTTTGAAGGCACGGTTTTCTTTTTTAAGTTTCACGGCTATATCTACATTCACATCTACATAATCTTTCTCGTCTTTATAATTTTTTACAAAACGATTACTGAACTCACCCATGCCGTCCACAAATTTTCCCAGGCGGTCAACCATGGTGAGAATACCGATGCCGTATTTTTTTCCAATGCGAAAGTCGTCGGCGCCAAATGCGGGTGCCGTGTGAACGATACCTGTACCATCTTCAGTAGTCACAAAACTATCAACCATTACACGAAATGGTTTTGCTCCGGGAGTTTCTTCTAAAATATTTTTTAATGAATTGGCTTCATAAGGAAGTAACTGTTCGTATTCGCATCCTTCGATTTCTTTTCCTTTAAATTCCGAAAGTATTTTATATGGTAGATTCTTTCCATCATTTTTATACTCTGCAAAATCAGCATTTTCATTCTCAACTTTAAAATATTTGCCAAGTAATGCTTTTGCTAAAACAATATTTATTTGATTGTGCAAATAAGGATTGAATGTTTTTACTAAAACATAATCAATATTCCCACCAACTGTTAATCCAAGGTTTGATGGAAGTGTCCATGGGGTGGTTGTCCATGCGAGGAAAAACGCCTCACCCCGACCCTCTCCTTGCGGAGAGGGAGCCTTCGAAGACACTGCAATTGCAGAAAAAATTTTACTGATACCGGGGTTTTTGTAAGCCCCTCCTGCGGAGGGGTTTGGGGAGGCTTTAAACATTGCCACCGCACTTGTATCCTTCACATCTTTATAAGTGCCCGGTTGATTCAGTTCATGCGAACTTAATCCTGTTCCTGCTGCAGGTGAATAAGGTTGTATGCTTACACTCTCATACAACAATCCTTTTTTATACAATTCACTCAACAACCACCATACGGTTTCAATGTATTCGTTTTTGTAAGTAATATAAGGGTCATTCAAATCTACCCAGTACCCCATCTTTCTTGTTATGTCATCCCACTTGTCTTTATAACGAAGTACCGCTTCACGGCATTTTTTATTATAATCTTCAACGGAGATTTTTTTACCGATATCTTCTTTGGTGATGCCTAATTCTTTTTCTACTCCTAATTCAATTGGTAAACCATGTGTATCCCAACCGCCTTTTCTTTTTACCTGGAATCCTTTCATAGTTTTGTAACGGCAAACCAAATCTTTTAATGTTCGGGAGATGACATGGTGAATGCCGGGCATACCGTTGGCGCTGGGCGGGCCTTCATAAAAAACAAACGGAGTAGCACCTTCCCTTAAAGAAACACTTTTTTCAAAAGCCTTATTTTCCTGCCATTGAGCAAGCATTTCCTGGCCTATTGCGGGTAAATTGAGATGCTGGTATTCACGGTATTTCTGACTCATATTCCTATTGCTAAAAAGTCAGCGAAGTTAAGGAAAAGCGAGGGGGTTTTATACTAAAAAAGTCCTACAAGATGCAGGACTTTTCAAAATATGCTGAATAGAATTCCTTAAGTACAAGGGAGCGTCGCCACTGAAGCCCAATCAGGGCTTTTCAGCCGGCTTACTAAAAATTCACAGAACCATTTCCCTGGTAAGTAAACCGAAATGAATAATATCGCTGCTCATTAATTTTTACTGCATCTGTAGCACTGGCCGATGGTGTAATGCCTCCTTTATAATAATTCAGCACTTCAACCTTCGCATATTTTCCGCTGGCAGTTTTGATTACCAAAACACGACCTGGTGTAGGCGTTAGCAAATTGTTGATTCCATCATAAGTGTACCATCCCTTGCCAGAACCTTTGGGGATAGCATAAGAAGTTGGATAATTATCTGTTTTGAAAACCGAATCAACGGGTACAGAAGTAAGCGCATCAAAAGTACCTACGTAAACAAATGCACCGCCGATACCTGGGCCGCTTGTAAGATTGTTTACTCGGATAGTGGTTCCTGCAAATGCCAAATCCCATTTTGTAGTTGCTGAATCGGCGTTGGCAATCCATTGTTTGTTTTCCAGACTAAAGAAGGAATATTTGCCTGCACCATATGGCTGGCCAGATGCTGCTATGCCAATAATAGTATCAGCCGGTAAATTTTTTATGGTTGTAATACTGCCATTGGTTGTTACTGCAAATATCGTTGGGTCTGCTACAGGTTGTTCAACTTTATCTTTTTTGCAGGAAGTAATAAATAAAGTTGCGCCTAAAGTTGTTGCTACTATTACTGATAAAATTTTCATCGTTTGTTCGTTTTATGTTTATGAATGTTATTTACTCTTTACTAATTTGAATTGTGCACCGAGATAAATATTTCTTCCCTGCAGGTTGGGTAAATAATTTTTATCCTGGTAGTTGAAAATATTATCCATGCCAGCATTAATGCGGATGCCGTTTTTAAATTCTTTTCCTGCGGAAATATTTATCATTATAAATCCATTGGCAAATTCGTCATTGGAATTATATACCCCATTGCCATCCCTATTGGCTACAGCCCACTGGCTGCGGTAAATAAATCGTGTGGTAGCGAAAAAGTTTTTTTCATTCTCATAGGTGAACTTAAGATTTGCCATATGCTTACTCCGGTTAGGCAAACCGACATATTCGTTTCTGCCGAGTATGCGACTGGAGCCATCATCGTTTCTGGTATATTCTTTTCCTGCTTTTATGTTTTTCAATTCATTTTTATCAGCCGTAAGCAGGTATTGATAACCAGTTGCAATTTTTATAACTTTAACCGGCTGCCAGTTAATTTCGACTTCCCCGCCCTGTGTATATCCATTTTTAATATTAATATAACTGTAAATCTGTGCACCGGTTGATTTGGTAGCTACCTGTCTTACATCAATCAATTCTTCAATATCATTTCTGAAAAGATTGAAGTTGAAAGAAAGCGTTGATGAGTGATAATAAGTACCACCTGCATTGATACCGGTAGAAAATTCAGGCTTCAAAATTTTAAGTTTGTAAAAATCTTCTTTGATTTCAGCAATCAATCCCTGGCTTTGTAATTGTGTAATAATCTTTACGGCATCTATTGTTCCGAAAACAGAATATCCTCCTGCCGCATTGTTGGTAAAATTTAAATAGAGCTGGCGAAAGTCCGGCGCTTTAAATCCGCGTCCAATACTTGCATTGAGCAAAAGTTTTTTCCCTGCTTTGTATCTGAACGCCAGCTTGGGGCTAAATGCTTCTGCAAATAATTTGTTATCATCATATCTCAACCCGGCAATAACAGTAATTTTTTCAGAAGGCATCCAATCGTACTGTGAAAAAGCATATAGTACATTGTTTTGTTTGCGGCTGCTGAAATTATCATAACGGGTAGATTGTACCTGGTCTTCAATGAAGCCTGCACCTACTGTGAGTGTAGCATTTTTGAAATTGAAATCAGTTTGATTTTCTGCCCTGTAAAAATTTTGCTGAAACTCATCTTTATAACTGCTGTCAGGTTTTTCCCTGAACTTCAATTGCTGCGAGCCATTGAAAAAAGTACCATACAAACGAAGAGCTGATTTTATTTTCTTACTGAATTGATGCACTAATAACGGTGCGATATTCAAATCACTGTTTGCTTCTCTTCCATAAGAGTTAGTAATAGCGCCATTATTACTTACTGCAAATTCCTGTTTGATATAATCGTAAGCATGGCGAACAGATAAATTGAATTTTGTTTTGTTGGAAAAACTATAACTCAGTTGTGCCTGGTTAGTTAACCGCCAGATGGGTTGTGCCACCCTGTTATCAGAAAAGGGACGCAGACTGAAACCATCAATATAATATGCATTGCTGAAAAACTGTACCCCCAATCTTTTAAATGTTCTGCTGCCATTTATATTAAAATCAAAATTCTTAAATGAATTATTGCCAACCGGCGCAGCCCAACCTTTATCCGGGTTTCCAAAACCATAACGAACACCAGCACTCAATTGCTTTTTGAAAGACCGGTCTGTAATAATATTTATCACACCGGCCATTGCTTCCGAACCATATAAACTGGATGATGGGCCTTTTACAATTTCTATTTTACGGATATTGCCAACAGATAAACGATTTATATCAAGCACTCCAGCATTTCTTCCTACCAATGGTTCTCCGTCAATTAATATTAATGTATAATCAGGATTTAATCCCTGCATCTGCACACCGGCGCCAAAAGAATTTGTTATAAATAAACCGGCCTGCTCCTGTAAAATATCTTTTAGCCGTAATGAACCTGCCTGCTGAATTGTTTTTTGCTGAATGATACGAACAGGTACGGCAACATTGCTGAGTTTTCTTTCAGTTCTTGTGGCTGTTACAACCACTTCATTCATTTGTATTGGTTGCAAGGAATCAAACTGTGCTGAAAGAGTAAGTGAAAAAAATGTTACGGTTAAAATTGCAGTGGCTTTGTACATGATTATTAATTCGGGTACAAAGTTTCTTCAGCAATGTTTCTGAATTATCATCTGTATGTCATGAAATGAAGATGAAAATTTCTTTGACAAAGAAATGACATCAAAAAAATGAAAATCAAATGAGCAACTGATTAAAGTCAGTTACTCATTCAAAAATAAAAATGATTAAAAAAAGAAATTGATTATTTCGACATACCAGCCAGGTAATTTTTAAGCAACTGTATTTCCTTTTCTGAAGTTATTTTAGCTCTCTGCAGCATTTCAGGCAATACTTTTTCCCATCCGCTGATTGTATAATCATCGGGTTTGTGTAGATAATGGCACCCTGAACAATTAAATTTATACAGTTTAAATCCTTGTTGCGCTTCTTCCAGGTTAATGCCTGGTACTTTTTGCTGCATGATTACGATGTTAGATTCTGAGGGCTTCAGGTTGTAAACAGCAGCGCAACCCATAAACACAAAACTGATTATTAGTATAAATATTTTTTTCATAGAAATTATAATGAAATGCCGATTAAAATTCTTAGCTCTGCTCTTTCCTGTTCGTCCAGCACTTTTGAACCCGGTTCAAAATTTGTTTTATGAATATTTCCCCATTGCGGCAAATAATTTGCAATGACAAACCAACGATCATTGCGGAAGTTCAGCGTTGGCCCAGCAGATATTATTGAATATTCCCATCCCTTCCCTTTAGCTGTTGCATTGTAATTTCTGAATTCAAACCCGATACCAAATCTCTTGCTGGCATTATACATATAAGCAAGATCAAATTCCACCGGCAATTCATAACCATCGGATTTGATCTTCCCATTTTCCCATTCAAATTCTTTTTCATATTCCAATACACCATTAAAAGCAAATAAATGTTTCCCGATTACTTTATCCAGTATCAGTTTTGTTTCTAACTCCAATTCATCACCACCCTTTATTCCCCATTCTCCATAAAGGGCTAAGCCCAATCTGTTAGCAACCGGATCGCTGAGTTTTACTTTCCATTCATTGCTGAAACCAACTTCATTGGATGTAGTCGTTCCATCAGATGAAATACTAAAA
Source organism: Bacteroidota bacterium (assembly GCA_031362085.1). Classification (GTDB taxonomy): domain Bacteria; phylum Bacteroidota; class Bacteroidia; order Chitinophagales; family Chitinophagaceae; genus VBAR01. The sequence continues at coordinate 8,700 of JANLSA010000329.1, forward strand.
CGTTTCTGGTAACGGTTAAAATAAAAAGCTGTTTGCCAGTTTTTACCCAAGCCAAATTCCAGCTCCATTCGCTGGTCCTGAGCATGAAAAAACTGGGTTGTATGCCCAAGCCGGGATGTATGCCAGAACTCTAAATCAATGGCTCCTTTTGGTAATACTGTTGATTGATAAGTACGGTTAAAATTTCTATCCTGGGCTTTTACTGGTACAAGCCCTGCTGTTATTAATACAATGAGGATTAATTTTTTCATTTTATATTTTATAATCTGTGCAAAAAAACACTGATCTGTAATACAAACATGTACATATCGGGAAAATCGGTTTACGCAATGTGGAAAACAAATTTTACATTCACGAAAAGGAATTTATATGAAACTAATTGCAACTCTATCCTTATTATTTATTTCGGTTTATTCAACTGCCCAGGACAGTATGAGTATTCATTATAAGATTTTTGACACCCGGATCAAACAAATTATCAGTATCGATAAAATAGTTGCGGATGTAGCAGGAGCAGATGTTTTATTTTTTGGTGAGGAACATAATGACAGTGCCGGGCATTATTTAGAAAATAAAATTTTCCGGGCATTGCATGCTGCATATGGAAATAATATTGCATTGAGTTTGGAAATGTTTGAAACTGATGGTCAGCTTGGCCTGAATGAATATTTAGCCGGACAAATAGATGAAAGTCGTTTTTCAAAAGACGTGAGGCTGTGGAGTAATTATAAAGATTACCGCCCGATGATTGAATATGCAAAGCAAAATCAAATCTCTGTTATTGCTGCCAACCCGCCCCGCAGGTATGTAAGCATGGTCAGCCGCAGGGGAATGATATCATTGGATAGCTTAAGTAAAGAAGCAAAGAAATTTTTACCTCCGTTGCCATACGATACACTTACCGGCCGCTACCGGGAAAAATTTTTTGAAGTAATGAAAGGTAGTCCGGGTGGAGAAAACCCAAGGGTTTACCATAGCCAGAGCCTGTGGGATGCAGGTATGAGTTACAGTATTTATCATTTTTTAAAAAAGAATAAAGGCAGGAAAATTTTTCATTGTGTGGGTGGATTTCATACGGAAGAAAAACTGGGCACGGCTGCACAACTACAAATGCGGAATAAGAAATTGAAAATTCTGAACATTGCAAGCATCAGCGATAAATCATTTGCTAATCCTGATTGGGAAAAAGAAAGTTACCGCGGTGATTATATTATTATTACTAACCCGGATTTGAAGAAGACATTTTAGTTTCAATATAATTAATACCTATCAGACGAAATTACAAGTTGAGTTATCTAAACAACAAATTTCATTCGTTGAATTCTCACAGCATTCAAAATAGCCAATAAAGCCACTCCTACATCTGCAAATACAGCTTCCCACATGGTGGCTAAACCACCTGCACCTAATATTAAAACAATAGCTTTTACTGCAAATGCAAGAATGATATTTTGCC
>JANLSA010000346.1:0-6598 GCA_031362085.1 Bacteroidota bacterium
CACCAGATCGTGTTGCCATGCAGGACGCAACTGCTCAAATGGCTTTATTGCAATTCATGCAAAGTGGCAGAGATAAAGTAGCGGTTCCATCAACCGTGCATTGTGATCATTTGATAGAAGCAAAGGTTAACAGCAAAACAGACCTCGACAGAGCCGTACATGAAAGTAGTGAGGTATATGATTTTCTTGCATCGGTTTCTGAAAAATATGGTATCGGTTTCTGGAAACCGGGTGCAGGTATCATTCACCAGGTGGTATTGGAAAATTATGCATTCCCAGGTGGTATGATGATAGGAACAGACAGCCATACTGTAAATGCAGGTGGTTTGGGAATGGTTGCGATCGGTGTTGGTGGTGCAGATGCATGTGATGTAATGGCCGGCCTTCCATGGGAATTGAAAATGCCGAAACTCATCGGTGTTAAACTAACGGGAAAGCTAAATGGCTGGACAGCCCCCAAAGACGTAATATTAAAAGTTGCAGGAATACTCACCGTAAAAGGCGGTACCGGCGCTATTGTTGAATACTTCGGCGAAGGCGCAACCAGCATGAGTTGTACAGGAAAAGGAACTATTTGTAATATGGGTGCCGAGATCGGTGCAACCACTTCAACCTTTGGTTATGATGACAGCATGAGCCGTTATTTAAAAGCAACCGGAAGAGAAGAAATTGCGGCAATGGCTGATAAAATTGCTGAACATCTGACCGGCGATGCAGAAGTTTATGCAAATCCTGAAAAATATTTTGACCAGGTTATTGAAATAAATTTAAATGAACTGGAACCACATCTCAATGGCCCTTTCACCCCAGATATTGCAACGCCAATATCAGAAATGAAAGCTGCAGCTGCAAAAAATAACTGGCCCACAAAAATTGAATTTGGTTTAATAGGTAGTTGTACCAATTCATCGTATGAAGATATAAGCCGTGCTGTAAGTTTGGCAAAACAGGTTTCAGAAAAAGGATTAAAACTGAAATCAAACTTCACGATTACTCCCGGAAGCGAACAGGTTCGATATACAATAGATCGGGATGGATTTTTAGCAATATTTGAAAAAATTGGAGCTACTGTTTTTGCAAATGCATGCGGACCTTGTATCGGAATGTGGGATCGGGTAGGTGCAGAAAAACAAGAACGCAATACGATTGTACATTCTTTCAATCGCAATTTTGCAAAACGTGCTGATGGTAATCCAAACACTATGGCATTTGTTGCTTCACCCGAATTAGTAACTGCTTTAGCCATTGCTGGTGATTTAAATTTTAATCCACTTACCGATACTTTAATAAATGATAAAGGCGAAGCCGTAAAATTAGATCCGCCAACGGGTGATGAGTTACCGGTGAAAGGTTTTGCAGTAGAAGATGCCGGATACCAGGCGCCGGCCGAAGATGGAAGTAAAGTATCTGTAGTAGTTAAAGAAGATAGTAAACGGTTACAGCTTCTTGCTCCATTTGCTCCCTGGGAAGGAACGGATCTGAATGGATTAAAACTGTTGATAAAAGCTAAAGGGAAATGTACAACGGATCATATAAGTATGGCAGGCCCCTGGTTAAAATTCCGCGGACACCTTGATAATATCAGTAACAATATGCTCATCGGTGCTATGAATTTTTTCAACGAAAAAACAGATAGTGTAAAAAATCAATTGACTGGTGAATACGGAACTGTTCCGAATACACAACGTGCCTATAAGGCTGCAGGTGTGGGAACTATTGTAGTTGGTGACGAAAATTATGGTGAAGGAAGTTCAAGAGAGCATGCCGCAATGGAACCACGTCATTTAGGTGTAAGAGTGGTATTGGTAAAATCATTTGCCCGGATTCATGAAACCAATTTAAAAAAGCAGGGAATGCTCGGTGTGACTTTTGACAATAAAGAAGATTATAATAAAATTCTGGAAGATGATTCCATTGATGTAGAAGGGTTATTAAATTTTGCTCCCGGCAAAAAATTACAAGTCGTACTCAACCATGCTGATGGAAGTAATGAAACCATTCAGGTAAATCACAGTTATAATCAACAACAGATAGAATGGTTTAAAGCGGGAGGTGCATTGAATGTAATCCGGAGTGAGTTTGCTAAAGTTTAATTAAACGAATATTTTTATATCATAAAGCCAACTCAATCCGGGTTGGCTTTATTTTTAATCATTACAAATGGCAGAGTCATATTTTGGCAATTTAATTCCTTCAGTACTACTTGCGGCTTGAGTTATTTTGCTGTTTGAAATCAGAAGAGATAATGTTACAAGCGAAAATGATTAGGGCTGAAAAAAAGATGTAGATGAATTAATAAAAATAAGTATGGATCGTTGTTTTAAGTTTATTTAATTTATAAATAGAAATTCATGTCAAAAATTCCAAATTTTTTAAAACCAGGCAATACAATCGGTATTGTATGCCCTGCCGGCTTTATGCCTTTTGAAAAGGCAAAGACATGTATAGATGTTTTGCAACGTTGGGGATATAAAGTGAAAACCGGAAAAACATTGGGTAGCACATCGCATAATTATTTTTCAGGAACAGATGAAGAAAGGTTACATGATTTTCAACAGATGATGGATGATGACGATGTGAATGCTGTATTATGTGGCCGTGGCGGATATGGAGTAGGGCGAATCATTGAACAAATAAATTTCAAAAAATTTAAGAAGAAACCAAAATGGATTATTGGGTTTAGTGATATCACCATATTGCACTCTCATATTTATTCTAATTATAGAATTTCTACAATTCATGCACCCATGGCGGCTGCATTTAACACCATTACAGATGACCCGCAAGGAAGAGAGGAGAGTAATGAAAACGAATTTGTATTATCACTAAAAAATGTTCTAGAAGGAAAAAAGATAAAATACAGTTGTGATGCGCATGAATTTAACAGGGTAGGTAAAGTGAAAGGCGAATTGATTGGGGGCAATCTTGCTTTGTTGGCGCATCTGGTAGGAACAAAATCGGATATCAATACAAAAAATAAAATCCTTTTTCTCGAAGATATTGGTGAGCAACTTTATAATATTGACCGTATGATGTATCAGTTAAAACGTTCAGGTAAACTTTCAAAACTTGCAGGACTGATAATTGGTGGTTTTATCGATAATAAGGATACAGAAAGGCCTTTTGGGCAAACGGCTTATGAAATTATCCGTGATGTAGTAAAGGGTTATGATTACCCGGTTTGTTTCAATTTTCCCATTAGTCACGAAAAAGAAAATTATGCATTGAAAATGGGGGTGGGGTATAAATTAAAAATTTGGCTGGATGGTGTTTCAATAACAGAATAAAAAAATGCAGAGACAGGTTACGAGTTGACTCTGCATTTCTGTATTAAAACCGTCTGTAAAAATCCCGTATCCGACCTGCAATATTATTATCAATTTCATTTACAATATGGCGAACAATTTCTTCTTCATAGGGTGGATTGGCCGCATTGCGGTTTACTAATTGTTTGTCCGATTCGCTCAATGCTCTTGCATCTCCGGTATAAGATGAAAACTCAGTAGTCCAATTATGATCGCCCCGGAAATTATCGCTCCATAAATAGCGGCCATCATTTTCCCGGATATTTACCTGTAACATGCCTTCCGAATACATTGTTCTTTTAGTGGAAGTAATTTTTGCAGTTACATAAGCATATTCATACACAATAGAATCCGGACGATAAACTATTTCCTTCACGATGATTTTTTTTGATACATCTCTTGTGTTTCTGTCGTCACGTATCCTTCCAATATTAAATTGGGAAAATCGCATATCAATCACCTGGTCAATATTTATATTTTGATTTCTTGCATCCCATTCCGAATAGAAACGCACAAATTCATTTCCACTGTTATATCTTAAGTTGTTCAATACTGTTTCATTAATTGTATTGCTGTTTTGGTTGTTATTGTATGTTGAATATTGAAAACGAAAATCATCAGCTGGAAGTACTATTACATTTATTACTGCCAGTTGATAGGCTTCATCCATTTTAGTTTTAATTGAAAAATCATTTGGTTTTAATCTGCGAGCTATCTGAAACTCCTGGAAAGCATTTTTATATGCCTGCCTGTTATTTTGTAAAACCAATCTGTCGCCTCTTTCAATTCTTATTGCGGCTGCTTTTTCACGGTAAGTTTCTAAATAAGAAGAATAGTCAACCGGTTTTACAACTCGTGCAACAGAAATATTTCCTTTTGTAATCGAATACAGATTTTGTAAAGCTGCATATTCGTTATACATCCATTCCCATTTCATTTCATTATTTGAATTGGCATGTGTACGAATTGTTGATTCATGAATGCTTACGGCATTTTGGTAAGCAGCATTTATTAAACTTTGCAATTCTGTATCATCCGGATTTTTCTGAAGCTTCTTCGATGCCAGGGCTACTGCTTCATCATAATTTCCTTTGTTGTAAAGTTTGTTGGCAGTTTTACAACTGAATAAAATAACACCCGGTAATAAAAAAAATAAAATGTAGAGCTTCGGTTTCATATTTCCTCCTTTTAAGGAAATATTTCAAAAAGCTGTCCAGATTGTGAAGGAGGGTTTTCTTTTATATTTAGCTTAACAAAACCTCAGGAAGAATTAAAGACCTGCATACCGGGTTTGAAGAAAATTAATCACTTTATCGGTTAACTGTTTTAACAAGTCTGTGGTTATAACATTATCTGAAGGGGGAGACTTAACCTGGTTTCTCAATAAGGCTCTGTCTGTAGCGGAAAGTGCACGGCTATCACCCGAGTAGGTGTTTCTTTCATTAACCCACTCATACATGGAATTAAATTCCTCCTTATCAATAATATTTCCATCCTTGGTTAAAATTTCAATACGGATAAGTGCTGAAGAAGTGGAAGTGATATGACTTGAAGTGATAGTAGCACCCGATGGTACTGCTACCGGACTCACTCGGCTTCTGCGACCAACCGGAAGAGCAGAATTTGCTGTCACATCTCTCGAAGTATTTTCTTTGGTTATTACCCCAATAGAAAAATTTTCAAAATAAATAAAAACGGTTTCATCCGGGTCGGTCCTTTGATCATCGATTTTTACTAACGGTGAAAGGGTATTCTGATTAAGCTCATAGATTATTTTCTGATTAAAGTTATTCAGTTCAAGATTGAAGTGGTTAATTTTTGAATCAATCTCCGGTTCGTTTATTGAAATGTTGATAGATCCGCATTTCACTGCTTGTTGTATTTTGTCATCAATCATACTCATTTCGGATTGATAATTTTTCAGTTTTAAAAGTGTGTAATATGATTGCCTGCAGGACATTTTATTTCTTTGCTTTAATAAAAAATCAGCTTCTTCACTTAACTGAATTGATAAAACCTGCCTTACAGAATCTATCTGTGCAACATAATTCTGGGGTTGAATTTTTTCTGCCAGCCCGGTAATTTCGTGAATCTGTGTGTAGAGTTGTTGAAGGTTTTTATAGCTGTTTAATGCAGCTTCTGTATTCGGTGTAGTCGGATTTATTTCTAATGATTTGATACCGGTTAGAAGACGCCGGCATGTTTGATTATAAATTTCATGTATCTGCGACAATGTATTTTCATTATGAGAATCTTTTTCAAATTTTTTTAGCAGCTTTTCAATATCAGTAACGGGCTGCTCCGAATATTTATTTCCTGATGAGCAATTCAGAAAAATAAAACAACATAACAGAAATTGAATACAGGCAATTGAGGTTTTCATACAATACCTCTTTAGTTTATTTAAAATTACATTTATTATGGAATGTAACGGGACATTTTAATCCGGGGTTGCTAATATTTCAGAATATCACGGACAAAATTATGGTACTCCGTGAAAGAGGGCAGGTCATTATGATGTCCTCCGGGAATTTCAATAAGTGTTATTTTCCGGGGATTCTTTTTTTGTAATTCTTCACTATGCCTGTAAGGAATCAACAGGTCTTTTTTTCCATGAATAATATACGTATGACAGTTCACATGCTGAATCCATTTATCTGTACGTAAATGAAAACGTAATACAAGCCGTACCGGCAATATGGGTAAAAAACGTTCAACGACTTTTAAAAAACTGTAATACGGTGCATCAAGAATTAAATAACGGGGTTTATTATCTGATGCCAATTTTGTAGCAAATCCGCTACCCATACTTCTGCCATAAACGATTAAATGATCTTCTGCATATTTTTTTCTCAGTTCATTATATACAAACTGCATATCGCTCAGCATTTCTTTTTCACTTCGCTTGCCGGTGCTTTTTCCAAAACCCCGGTAATCCACCAGTACTACGTCATAATCATATCGGTAAAAATCCCGGGCATATTTTGCCCAGCCTTTTATACTTCTGGTATTGCCATGAAAATAAAGAATAAGTCCAGCCGGGTTTTCCCTAAAAAAATGCAGACCATTAATCCGAACGCCCGGTTCTATATCAAAAAAATATTCCCGAAAAGGAATATCATATTTAAATTCAAAATCCTGTTTTAGTTTTTCGGGTTTAAAAATAAAACGTTCCTGAAAAAAATAGGCAACCAGGGAAAGCAGCGCAATACCCCCGATAATATAGTATATGATGTGTGGCAACAGGGAAAAGATATTAAGATATTTTGATATTTGGATATTGTGGATTTCAG
>JANLSA010000414.1:0-8486 GCA_031362085.1 Bacteroidota bacterium
CAAGAGTGCGACCCCGAGTTCCGTCGCTTTGCTCCTCGTCGGGGCAGGCGCAAAAGAAGTTCAATAGAAGTACTTCAGTTGGGTTCACAATCATCCGGCAAAAATACACGGATTACTTACGCTTGCCAAACAGTACGGCAATATATGCCTGGTAGAAAAACTGCCGTTCTTTCTGAAATAATAAAACGGGAATTTTGGATGAATAAAAATCGCCACTAATTCCAATTTCGAGTCCGCTTACTGCATCATTAAAGCGGCCATAATCGAATCGTAATGCAATTTTTGCAAAGGCACCAGGTGCCATTTTAATTTCGCCCCATCCTCTGCCAAGGCCCCCTCCACCGATAATAGATGCGTTATCTAAAAACAAAGTTTTATCAGGGTCTTTATAAGTTATAAAACGATTCGTTCCTGTTACCGCATCTCTGGCTTCTACATAATAGGGTCGTTTTAGACCTACTGCGATACCACCATTATATATAGCTGATACCGATACGCCGTTTTTATTTCCTTTTTGCCCAAGTATATACTGCTGACCAAAACCGAGTGTCAACTGATAAAAATTATTCTCCTTCCCATAGACATACGGGTTACCGAAAATAACACCACCTGCAGTTGATTTTTCTTCTTTATGATCTTTTATTTCTGTAAAATCAATCCGGTAAATATTTGTTTTTCGGTTCGTCTTCATTTTCCCCAGTTCATAAAAAGCACCATATCCATTCGTACGCAACTGTCCACCAAATATGCTTTGCTTTCTGAAAACCAACGTTCCTTCTTCAGCTTGTTTTTTTAATGCATTAATTTTTACACGGCGTTCTTCTTTCTTCTCATCTTTCTTTGCACGGTTCGATGGTTGTGCAATAACGGCGATAGAAATAAAAAAGAATATAGCAGAGTTGAGTAGTTTCTTCACGGTGTATGATTTTATTAAATTAGTACAACGTAAATTTAGGGCAAATTATTTAAAATGACATCTGAAGTAGTTTATAACGGCGAGTTAAGAACCACCTGTACCCACTTGCGCAGTGGATCCCGATTTGAAACCGATGCCCCGATAGACAATAATGGTAAAGGCGAACGTTTTTCTCCAACAGATTTAATGGCTACCAGTGTTGCTACCTGTATGATAACTGTAATGGGAATAAAAGCCAGAACAATGGGTTTTGATTTAAATGGAATTAAAATTGAAGTATTGAAAATAATGAAAGCCGATCCCCGGAGAGTGAGTGGAATCGAACTTCGATTTCATTTTACCGACGAATGGAATGCTTTGGATGAAAAAACAAAAACGATTTTGAAAAATGTTGGCGAAAATTGCCCGGTGATGAAAAGTATTCATCCGGAGATTGAGTTGAAAATAAATTATTGAAAATTGATTCTTGTAAATTGAATTGGGTGATGCGATCCTTTGTACAATGCGAATTTTCTATGTAGAAAATTTTTATTAAAAAACAGTAGGGCAACCCATTCTTGAATTTTTCTTGTTTCCCATACCCCCACTATTTCCGCCACCGCCTGCCCCAATACGAAATGTAACATGTATGCCGGTAAAATAATACCAGTCTTTACTTTTTGGGCTTCCTCTTTGTGCACCTTTTGCAGGATATGCCGGGTTGCCACCAGTTACTTCATCTTGTCGATAACTCATATCAACAGATAATTGACCTTTCGCTGTAAGCAGATCATTGGGGTCAGCATAGTTTCCACTTACATCATCTAAATAATCAGTAAAGAGTTTTCTCATGCCCAGTTCAAGTCCAATCCGCATATTATCGTTAATAGCGAATTTGACGCCTCCACCAAATGGAATTGCCAATTGAGTAAGTTTATATTGTTTTGTATTATATCCAGTAATACCCTGCCCCTCGGTACTCAATGGTTTTAGAAACACTTTGTTTTTAGCAACATCAAATGCATACGGATTCATTTTATAAACTGCAAGACCGGCGAAAGCATAAGGAGAAATTTTTCTTTCGTAAAGATTGAATAAATAATATTCGCCTACAGCACTGAATTCATGTAGTTCTGTTTCGAAACTAAGATTTCTTAAAACAAGACCGGGCTTATCGCTGAACCGGTCAGCGCCTCCCAGAATGGCATAAGTATAACCACCCCGGATAAAAATTTGATCAGTCAGTTCGTAATTAACTGTAATGCCAATTGCTCCATTGGTAACTTTCTTTGGAAAAATTTTATCAGTGAGATCGCCATTATATGCAGCTAACCCACCAAACACACCGATATGAACCCGCTGCGCAAAACAAGGAGTGAAAACAAGAAATAAAAAGAAAATTTTACAAATAAGCACTTTCATAAAGGCTATTTAAAGACAAAGATAATGCCGATAGTTCAATTTGTTTAAAAACGAAATCGCATTTGAAAGAATATAAATACAAAGTTAAAAATCAATACCTGTTGGAAATTCTTGGGCAACGTTGATAAGCCACTGCCTTTGAGCGGAGATTTCCACTAAAAATATTTTTTAGAGCACTCAATTTAAATTCCACATTTATTCCAAAATAATAATACCAATCCATTTCTGATGGTGTTCCTCTTTGTTCGCCATGTAACGGGTAAAGATTATTGCCTGGCAATTCGTCACCACGCCAGGCAAGTTCTACTGACTTGGCGCCTTTTGATTGCAGCAACGTATTTGCATCAACATAAAAACTGCTTACATCATCCAGATAATCTGTAAAAGTCTTTCGTTGGTTAAGTTCAATGCCTACAATAATTTCATCTGTGACAGAAAATTTAACTCCTGTACTGAAAGCCATTGCCCATTGTGAGAGTTCATATGGTTTTTGTGAGGGAAATTGTGATAAGCCTTGTCCTTCTGTACTCAAAGGCTTTAGAAATGTTTTTGTTCCATTATTATCATATGTCCAGGGGTTGAAATGAAAAAACGCAAACCCGCCATACATATAAGGTGTGAATCTTGTTTTTGAAATATCTAAAAAAGTAAATTCAAAACCCATATTTGCTTCTTTAATAGAAGAATAAAAACTCAGGTTTCGTGGCTTCAGATAATCACGGTTATACCGATCGGCGGCTTCAATGCTTCCAATACCAGCTCCTGCACGAAGGGTTAACCATCTATTAAGTGGTTTACGAATGTTGACTGCGGCGGTAAATTTTGAATGACTGAATTTAAAACTGCTTGGATTAAGATCCCCCTGGTAATTCATTTGTCCAATAAACACACCAATGGTCGGCTGTTTATCAAATTCCTGGGCAGATAATGAAATAGAAAGGACAGAGCAAAGAGAAACAAGTAAATAGTTTTTCATAAAGATGGATTTGGTTTTTCGAATGGTTTGGATCGGGCACGTATGCCACCTATTAGAACGATTAAATAGACTTAATCGTACCTGGCGGCTATTGTTTTTTCAGTTGGAAATTTTTCAGAGTGAATTCGGTGGTTTTTAATACTTTAAAAGAGAGCTCTTAAATTCTATTCCAGACTTGAAACATGAGAATAAATGCAATGACGGGGCTTTATACTTAATATCTGTAAATATTGACTATTGTTCTGAGTCTATTGAAGGAAAATGAATAAGGGTATGCATCACTGTTTTTCAAAAATTCCCTGGTAATTAATTCCCAAACCAGCCTCATTGGAATAAATAATTTTTCCAAAATCATATTCAATTCCTGTTGCCAAATCTTCTTCCAGCAATAAGGGTCCATCCATATCCACATAATCAATAAAGGGTAACAAATGCGCAATTGCTGCTGAACCAACGGTAGATTCATTCATACAGCCGACCATAATTTTCAAATCAAGTTCTCTTGCTTTTTTAATTATGCGTAAAGCCGGAGTGATGCCACTGCATTTGGTAAGTTTAATATTAATGCCATGAAAATGCTCTACACATTTCTCTACATCATTTTCAAATACACATGATTCATCTGCTAATAAGGGTAAAGACGATTCTTTGTATAAAATTTTCATTCCATCCCAATCATCTTTTGCAAGAGGCTGTTCTATAAACTCCACATTCAAATCCTTTAATTGTGGAATCAATTTTAATGCAGTTGCCACATCCCATGCAGCATTTGCATCTACTCTTAATATGGCATCCGTTTCCTTTCGTAATGCTTTAACAATTGCGATATCATCGGCAGTGCCAACTTTTATTTTGTAAATTGGCCAGGGCTTCTCTTTCATTTTTTCTACCATCTTTTCAATATTGTCAATACCAATTGTATAATCAGTCAGCGGATTATTTTTTATATCTCCATTCCAAAGTTCATAAAGCTTTTTGTTTTTTAGTTTGCCATAAAGATCCCAGGATGCTATATCCAATGCACAAACGAGGAAAGGATTATTGGGAAGAAGATGATGCAGATAGTGCCAGTAACGTTCGGGTTCAGTGAAAGCAAATTTTTCGACAAACATTTTTTTACGTTCAAGATCCTCCATCATTTTTTCAACCGTAATATTATAATATTTAATGGGTGGTGCTTCACCATAACCGGTTAATCCGAAATGTTCGAGTTGTACAATAAATGTTGGTTGATGGGTTTTAGTTCCTTTTGAAATGGTAAAGGGATGGCGGAACTTAAGATTAAATGGATGAGCAGTAATTTTCATGTGTGCAAGATAAATCATCTGCCTGCATGCTCAATATATCCTCTCAACTCAGCATTAAAATCTTTTTGCTTTAATAAATCTTCCAGGTTGAGATGCATCCGGTAATTCCAGTAATGATCAGCATTGGCTGGAATATTGATTCGTTCCTCATGTGGATTTTCGCGGCGCAATGTTTCATTCATTCCTAATAAGTCCTGCAACTGAAACACACTCCACATTGCCGGTGAATTGAGATGTTGTAAAACAATGGCCCGGTTGATCCAGGCTTCGCAATATACAGGTGCTTCGCCCCATTGTTGTAAAATAGTATTATAAAAATGTTGTATTTTATTTCTGTCTTCTTCCCACCAACCGCGGATGGTACTCATATCATGCGTAGATGGAGTGATGACTGATAAATAAGGAGCATCGTTGGGATGAAAAAATTCGGTATTGATTTTTTTTGGCATCCGTTGAATTTCCAAACTAAGAATACCCAATTGCGCCATAACACTCGGTACACAATGCGGCACCATCCCTAAATCTTCGCCACATACCATCATATCTGTGGCATGTTTTAACTGTGGCAATTTTTGCATGGCTTCCCGATACCAGAAATCTTCCTGTCGTTCGTAGAAATAGTTTGTATAAAGCGATTTTAATTTTTGTTGTACATCATAATTCAACTGCTGAAAGGATAGTGTACTTTCCATTGAAATACGAAAATGAAATTTTGTTTGTTGCGAATCTTCTTCTTCAATTAAAATAATATTTGAAATCAGATCGAAGAGCCCTGATTTTAATTTTTGAGTTGAATCCGTTGCTTCAATTTTGTGAAAATAATCTTCTACTTTTTTTTGTGTATTGTATTCCGGAAGTAATTCATATTGACCCTCCGGGTTTATGGATAGAAATTCAGATTTTATTTTTTCTGCTTCGTTTTCAAATAGCCGGTTGAGTATTTCATCAATGATATAGGGTTTGCAATAGCGGTTATAATCAAAAGGAATTGTTTTTTCTCCAAACTCGCTGATATGAACCGGAATGGCTGGAATAAATCTTCCCATAATTCCTTCCACGCTATTTGATGGAATACTCCAGATGCGGAAAAAGCCAAGTATATGATCAATCCGGAACGCATCGAAATAATTACTCATTTGTTCAAACCGTTGTTTCCACCAACTGTAACCATCCTCCTTCATCTTTTTCCAGTTGTATAATGGCAAACTCCAGTTTTGTCCTTTTACTGCAAAAGCATCAGGTGGTGCCCCGGCATATAAATTTAAATTGTACAAATCAGGTGATACCCATGCATCACATGCATTTCGATATATGCCGATTGGGATATCTCCTTTTAAAACAATCCCTTTTTTATGTGCATAGTCGGATGCTTCTTTTAATTGTATGTGTAAATGATATTGAACAAAATAATGAAAGGCTATTGCCTTGAAAGAAGTAGAACCGGCAAGTAAAAGTTTCGCTGTATTTTTTTCATTATAAACTGGATATGTTTTCCAGGTAGAAAATTCGATAGTTTTATTTTTATCTCTTAAATAACAAAACACGGAGTATGAGACGAGCCAATGTTTTTCTTTTTCAAAAAATGTCTTGAAATCTTCACTTTCAAAAACAGCTTCAGCCGCTAACTCATAAATTTCTTTGAGCACTCCCGTTTTTATTTTCATCACCATTTCATAATCCACTTCTTTTTCTTTGTTCAGTTTTTTCTGCAACTTTTTCAATGAGTCCAATTGATCGGAAAAATCTTTTCCTGCCACTGCTTCCAGATTTATATAAGCAGGATGTAATGCAAATGCAGAAATGGCGGCATATGGATATGAATCTGTTTTTGTATAAGTAGCCGTAGTATCGTTTACCGGTAGCAACTGAATCATTTTTAAACCCGTTGCTTTTGCCCAATCCACCATTAAATTTAAATCAGCAAACTCGCCAATGCCCAGTCCATTTTTACTACGCAAACCAAAAACAGGTATTGCAACACCTGCGCCTTTGAACGTATTGTTCGGCAAATAAATAAAACCATCGTGTATGATTGTCTTTTTTTCTACAGCTGGTCTTATATTCAAAAAACGATTTTGTCCATCTTCGAATTTCACAAAATCATTTTTTTCAATATTGTAAACACCATATTTATAAACTAATAAAAATTCAGTTGCCTGAATATTTGTATTCCCTGTCCACCATTCTCCTTGCTTTGTCATCAACAAGGGTTCAATTGTATTCCAGTTGCCCAATGTTTTTCCGCTGCCAATCAATGCAACTATTTCGTTTTTTTTTAGTAAGGGTGCTTTTACCCGAAACTGTTGTGAGCCAGAAGGGATTTTATCCTTTTTTTTCGGGTTGTTTTTTTTTGCAAACAATACATTTGAAAACGCTGCTGAATGAAAAACATTTTCATATTCACCAGCATAGTTCCAGGTGTCTATGATTTCTATTTCAGTTATTGTGGAATCTGTAAAATAAATAGTACGCTCTGTTTCACCTTCATCTATCGGGAATCCATCTTCTCCTTTTAAAAAATAGTGGTAATGAATTGCGTTTTGCCCGATGGGCAAATCCAATTTAAACTCCCAAACTTCTTCATTCAAATGCTGAAGCGGAAAAATTTGTTGTAATGAGTCATTAGCCGGATTTACGGCTTGAATTTTAATCCATAGCGTTTGACCGTAACGGGTACGGTATTTAAGAAAAAAATGGAGGTGCATCTTAGTTGGTTCGGTGTTGAAAAAGTTCGGACTTCCTATAAAATTTGAAGCTTTGAACATAAAAAATAAAGTTAATAAGGCAATTAATTATATTCACCTTAAATTGAATGTATATGCCCGCAATCGTTACCAATTGGAAAAAGCTATTCTATTTCTGCTTTGGACTGTTTTTAGCAAGTTTATTTTGTATGAAATGGATGGAAGATGAATTTATCAGCAATGGGAAATTATTTTCAATTATGGATCTTGAATTGTACCTGGATAAAGAGGGCTTATCAAAAATTATAGCCGGCTTGAATGAGAAAGCCAGGACAATTGTAGGTTACCATCTTCATTTCGATTTCTTTTTTATGGCTGGAGTATTTCCGGGTATTGCAAGTATTTGTATGTTGGTAAGAGAGAGGGTTAATAAGAGTTTAATACGGAATGTTCTCTTTGCTTTAGCCAGTTTGCAATTAGCCGCATGGAGTTTTGATATTTATGAAAACTTTCATCTGATAGAATGGTTGAAGAACCCCGAAACGATTGACGGTATTGGTTTTTTTCATTTATTGGTAAAATTAAAATTCATCATTGCAATTACTGGAATTTTGATAAGTGTAATTGGTTTTCTATTTTTTAAACCCGGGAAAAAGTAGGAAATCTTCAATCAACCTGGAAAAATCTGCAATTTGAAATCTGAAATCTGCAATTGCTTCATTACATTTGCATCAAATTTTACAAAATGGAAAATAAGAAGAAATATCAGGGACTTTACTGGTTGGCGTTTTTCGTTTCAACCGCTGCATTGCTATTTGCTATTTATACGCATTGGGAATGGCTAACACTCCTTCTTCCTTTTGTAACCACTTCGTTTGTAAAGGCACTCGATATTATTTAACCTGTCTGCCGACAGGCAAACCTATTCACACCTGTTGATATTTTTATACAAGTAGTCCCGCATTTACGGGACTATTTTTTTGTTTACACCAAATGATTGAATATTTTTAATATTCGAAATTCAATTCAAAAACAGGTCCGGACTAACCGGATATCAAAAAATCAACTATGAGAAAAATTTTCCTTTTCCTGTTAGCCACTTTATTAATTACACCCACATTTAATAATTCATCAGCGGCTGTCATTGTACCTGCAACAACAGCAATAGAACCTGATCCAGCTTCCGTAAAAGCAGCTGTAGC
>JANLSA010000449.1:0-2371 GCA_031362085.1 Bacteroidota bacterium
CTGCAGTTTCGAAATTAATGAAACAACAACCAGTACTTGCCACAATTCTTAGGGCTGGACTACCGCTGCACCAGGGGTTATTAAATTATTTTGATAAAGCAGATAATGCTTTTATTTCTGCATACCGAAAGCATGAAAAGGATGGAACATTTGAAATAAGTATAGAATATTTGAGTTGCCCGGATATTGATGACCGTGTATTAATTATTTCAGATCCAATGTTGGCAACCGGTTCATCTTTAGTAAAAACGATACAACATTTAAAAGATGAAGGCACACCAAAGGAAATTCATATTGTAACAGCTATTGCTTGTACGGTAGGAATAGAATATGTAAAACGGGAAGAACCAAAAGTAACAATCTGGTGTGGCGATATCGATGATGAATTGACTGCTAAAGGATATATTGTTCCCGGTCTAGGTGATGCCGGCGACCTTGCTTTTGGTACAAAAATGCAGGGTTAAATACCACTTGTAATAAAGTAGATGTGCAGCAATTATTCTGTTTTTACAGTCTATAAATAGTTGTACATTTAAATTTCATAATTACTCCCCGATGATGAAGAAGTTGTTACCCATTTTTGTTCTGTTATTCATGTCCGTTAAAACGAATGCTCAGGACCCGAATTTTTCACAATTTTTTGCGTCACCTCTTACATTAAACCCGGCAATGACAGGTAAATTTGATGGTTTATTTCGGATTGCCGGTAACTATCGAAATCAATGGCCTACAATTAATAATGCTTTTACAACTTATACAGCATCTATTGATTTTGGAATAATGAAAAACAGGATTCCTGAAACGGATCAGTTTGGAGTTGGGTTTCTTGCTTTCAGTGATAAAAGTGGTAATGATATTTTACAAAATAATTATGCGGCAGTTTCACTTGCTTATCATAAAGGGTTAGATGAAGATGGTTTTCACTCCATCGGTTTGGGGTTTCAGGCATCGTTCGCAAATAAGCAACTCTTTCCTTACCGGGCAAAATTTGCTGATCAGCTTACACCATTGGGTTTTACTGGTGTTACAAGTGAAGTCTTTTCAAGCAGTCAGATCGATTTAAAATATTTTGATTTGAATGCCGGTGCTATGTATAATGGCAGCACCAATGGTTATAATAATTTTTATCTGGGTGCCAGCATGTATCATATTAACAGACCCAAAGAGAGTTTTCAAGGTGGGGAATTTTTATTGCCTGCCCGTTTTACATTTCAAGCCGGATTTAAAATACCCGTTGCAAGTTATCATAGCTTGCATTTTTCTGCCAATCATAGTATTCAGGCCGGTGCAAAAAATACAGTTATGGGTGCTGCATTTGGTTTAAATGTAAATCAGGATGAAGAGAATCCCGTGAATTTATATCTTGGAAGCTGGTACCGGTTTGGCGACGCTATTATTCCTTATGCTGGATTAGAGTTTGGTAATTTACATTTTGGTTATTCATATGATGTAAATACAAGTAGCCTCAAACCCGGAAGTAATATGCGGGGTGGAAATGAATTATCACTGATTTTTATAAAGAAACCAGTTGATCCAAATGCAAAAAGATTAAACTGCCCGAAGTTTTAAAAATATTCAACTGGACGGTTGAGTGCCATATGACGCAGTAACGAAATTTTGTTGCTGCGTTTTTATTTGAAACCATTTTGAAATATCTTGTAAGCAAATACCACCAATGAGAAAATTAATTCTAAGCATCATTTCTTTTTTTATTCTTTCTTTTCATTCCTACTCGCAGGAGGTTGGATACAGTACAACAGATATTGGAGCGGAGTTTAATCATTATTCGGGCGGAAATATTTATAACCTCCAACTTGCATTCAATTCAAAACTGCATCATTCTTTTTTGATCAGGGCCGGTTACAATTCGGTAAATGAAAGCTATTCTGATAAATATGAAAATGAAAAAGGCGGTGGCTTTGTTGCGGGCATCGGGTATCGCTATTATGTTTTATACAGACCCCGTGGATTTTTTATAGGACCCAAAGTAGATTATTGGAGTATGAATATTGACTGGACGAATAATTCAACAACAATAAATTCAAAAACAGCATTATTGGTTCCAGCTGTTGAAACAGGATATATGCTTTTGGTAAACGATTTATTTTTTATAACACCTGCTGTATCTGTAGGAACAAGAGTTAATTTAAAATCAGCTGTTAATCCTGTAAAAGATGGATTAGTAGTTCAAGTTGGCGTGAGTGCAGGAATTAAATTCTAATCGTACCCGAAAATATTTCTTCAATAAAAAAAGGCAATCTGCGAAGACTGCCTTTTACTATTTTTCTAAAAAATAATTAAGCTTCGTTACCACTTTCTGTTCTACTTTCCGGGCGGCGGCTACCACTCATCGGACGACGACCACCTCTTC
>JANLSA010000454.1:0-3003 GCA_031362085.1 Bacteroidota bacterium
AAAAAATTTGCCCGATAGGTATTGTTTGCATAAATACCACCTACTTTGGCAGCTGCAAGAAAAACATATTCTGGTTTTTCATTTTCAAAAAAAGAACAAACTGCCTGTTGGTTCCGTAAGTCAAGTTCGGTTGAAGTTTTAAAAACAAGATTATCAAACCCATCCTGTTTTAATTTTCTTACAATTGCCGAACCTACCATTCCTGTGTGACCTGCAACGTATATTTTATTTTTTCTTTCCATTATTCAAACCGGTTCAGCGTTTTAAAACCTGACTGCTTTAATAACATTTCCTTTTTAAAAATTTCTAAATCGGCTTCCACCATTTCTTTTGCTAAATCCTGCACAGTATATTTTGGACTCCATCCTAATTTCTGCCTTGCTTTTGTAGCATCGCCCAATAAATATTCCACTTCTGCCGGACGGAAATATCGTTTATCAATTTCCAATATCACATCGCCTTTTTTCAATTTGCAATCCGGATTGTTTATAACAGCAACAATTCCTTTTTCATTTTCACCTTCACCTTCAAAATTTATTTCGATACCAGCATATGCAAATGCCATTTTAGCAAACTCCCGTACCGAGGTTGAAACGCCGGTAGCAATAACATAATCTTCCGCTACAGCTTGTTGCAAAATTTTCCACATCGCCTCTACGTAATCCTTTGCATGACCCCAATCACGTTTTGAATCCAGGTTGCCCAACCATAATTTATTTTTCAGTCCCAATACAATTTCGGCAACAGCTCTTGTAATTTTTCGGGTCACAAATGTTTCGCCACGCAATGGGCTTTCGTGGTTTAATAAAATTCCATTACACACATACATATTATAGGCCTCGCGGTAATTAACCGAAATCCAGAACGCATATAATTTTGCAACACCATAAGGTGAACGTGGATAGAAAGGAGTGTTCTCGTTTTGAGGAATTGATTGTACTTTCCCAAAAAGTTCAGATGTGGAAGCCTGATAGATTTTTGTTTTATTTTCCAATCCTAATATCCGGATTGCTTCAAGAATACGTAATGTTCCCACTGCATCGGTGTTAGCAACATACTCAGGTTCTTCAAAACTAACCTGCACATGACTCATGGCACCCAGGTTATAAATTTCATCCGGTTGAACCTGCTGAATGATTCGAATAATATTTGTTGAATCGGTTAAATCGCCGTAGTGCAAAACCATTTTAACATTGGACTCATGCGGGTCCTGGTATAAATGATCAATCCGTTGTGTATTGATCAGGGAAGAACGACGTTTTATTCCATGCACTTCATACCCTTTCTGCAAGAGTAATTCAGCAAGATAGGCTCCATCCTGTCCGGTAATACCTGTAATTAGGGCTTTCTTCATTTGTTGCCTTATTTTCGCAAATGTAAAAGGTTTTAATTGCAATAAAACATATAGCTAATTATGTATTGGAAAAATTATTTGATTCGATTGGCAAAATCTGTACTAATTCATTTTCCAAAAAGGGTGGGTCGGTTCTTTGAATACTGGAGTGAATTTTTTCGATTTAAAAAAATGAATTCAAAAAACAAATCGACAGTTCATTTATCCGATACCTATCCATGCCTGAATGATAAAATAAAAAATACACCTTTTGATGCACATTATACCTTTCACCCGGCCTGGGCCGCAAGAATAATTGCACAAACAAAACCAAGTGAGCATATAGATATTTCTTCAATCCTTTATTTTGGCACTATGCTGTCAGCCTTTGTTCCTGTAAAATTTTATGATTACCGACCGGCTGCTGTTTCAATTTCGAATTATACTTCCGGGTTTGCTGATCTTAAAAAATTATCATTCCCGGATAATTCCATCGAATCAATCTCCTGCATGCATACAATTGAACATATAGGTTTAGGAAGATATGGTGATGAACTGGATGCTGATGGCGATGTAAAAGCAATTGAAGAATTAAAAAGAGTAACAAAACCCGGAGGAACGATACTCTTTGTAACTCCCGTTGGTAAACCCCGTATTGAATTTAATGCCCATCGCATTTATAGTTTTGAACAAATTGCTGAATATTTTTCTCCATTAACCTTAAAAGAATTTTCTTTGATTCCAGACACCGGCGGATTAATTGAAAATGCCAACCCATCTCTTGTAAAAGATCAGCAATATGGCTGCGGTTGTTTTTGGTTTATTAAATAAATTTATAATGCGGTTGAATATTTTCAGAAAAAAGAAGAAAGAGGTTACCCATCAGGAAATCCTTTCTTTTTATAAAAATTTTGTACCAGAAAACAGTTTGGTTTTTGACATTGGTGCTAATATTGGGAACAGAATTCAACTATTTCTTGAATTGGAAGCAAGCGTAGTGGCTGTTGAACCCCAGGCAAATTGTATCGAGATTCTTACAAAAAAATTCGGCGATAAAATTCATATCGAACACACGGGGCTTTCAGCTTCTGAAGGCGTACTTGAATTTCATATTGCAGATGAATCCACCATCTCAACTTTTTCAAAAGAATTTATTTCAAAAACCGGGGCTGATCGTTTTAAAAGAAATAACTGGAAAGAACCCATCGCTGTTCCCGTGACCACTGTTGACAGACTAATTGAAAAATATGGAATGCCCGATTTTTGCAAAATAGATGTGGAGGGATTTGAGTCGGAAGTACTGAAAGGATTAACTAAAAAAGTACCTGCACTTTCATTTGAATATTGTGTGCCGGAAATGGAAAATAATCTTTATAGTTGTGTTGCGCAATTGAATAAACTGGATGCTGATGCTGTATTTAATTATAGTATTGGCGAATCTTTTCAAATGCAACTGAATGAATGGCTGACGTATTCAGATTTTTTACCCTTGCTAAAAGAAAAATCATTTCACAAAACTCTATTCGGTGACATTTATTTTAAAAGCAGTATCTAAAATGTTTAAAGTTGGTACCACAAACGAAGCAGTACGGGAGAAATGGATTGAAGAAACGCTTAAAAAAATTCCAAAAGATTTAACTCTGCTGGATGCAGGCGCCGGCGAATGCCAG
>JANLSA010000455.1:0-20878 GCA_031362085.1 Bacteroidota bacterium
CAGGATTGGGAAAGATTTTTAAAATAACAAAAGATGGTAAACCAGCTCCTGGCAATCCATTTATTAATAAGAAAGATGCTATGCCTGAAATATTTGCATATGGCATACGTAATGCACAAAGCCTGGATATTAATCCAGCAACGGGTGAATTATGGGAAGCTGAATTTGGGCCACGGGGTGGTGATGAAGTCAACATTATCAGATCTGGAAAAAATTATGGATGGCCTGTTATTACCTATGGTATAGAATATGCCGGGCCAGCAGTTGGCGATGCAATACAACAAAAGGCAGGATTAGAACAACCGGTGTATTATTGGGACCCTACAATTTCACCAAGCGGCATGACATTTTATAAAGGCAATGCAATTCCCGAATGGAAAAATAACTTGTTCATTGGTGGACTTAGCGGTTCTCATATAGCACGGCTGGTAATAGCAAACAACAAAGTAGTTGGAGAAGAAAGATTATTGGCTGACAAAAAAGAACGGTTCCGTGATGTGGCTTATTATAATGGAATGCTTTATACAGTTACCGATAGCGGAATCCTTTATCGCATCAGTAAAAATTAAGTTTGAATGACGGTGATTTGTAAAAATTATCACAATTATAGATTCAAAAAAAAGTTCTGATAGGTAGCAGCAAATTTTAAAGCCTTCTATTTACAGCTTATACAAAATAAGAGATAAAGTTTTATCGTTAAGTTGTAAATAAATAAATATGCGGGTTTGTTTTTTCTTCCTTCTCAATTTTATAACTTTTCTATCAAATGCCCAGTTAATTGACTCGTTAAACACAGCTAAAAACTGTGTGTATATGACAGCCGATGAACGGGAAATGATTTATGAAATCAATCGGGTAAGAAGCAATCCCAAATCCTATCTGCAATATCTGCAACCCTTATTGATAGAAGCAAATGATAAATTGAAAAAATATGGAAAGGGAAGTAAAAATTACAGCCTCACTTTTACAACCGAAACAAGAGATGGAAAGGAGATAAAAACAGTTGATACCACATGGCATTATACAAATACTGAAGAAGTAAAAGCATTGACTTCACTTATTAATGATCTGAAAAAACTTAAGCCCCTATCGGTTCTGCAACCTGATAGTGGCATTTATAAGGCGGCAAATAAACATGCAAAAGATCAGCATGAACACAACTGGCAACTGATGCATACGGGTACAGATGGATCCCATCCCTGGGATAGGATCACCCTTTTTTCTCCGCTAATGGATTTTGGAAACGAAAATATCGCTGGCAATTCGGAGTTTACAATTGCCCGGGGTATCGTGATACAATTATTGGTTGATGATGGTATACCGGGTTATGGCCACAGGTATAATCTGCTGGATCCTGCATGGACACATATTGCCTGCAAAGGAGAACGTTTCAATAGTATGTCTTGGTGGATACAAAATTTAGGGAAAAGAAAAAAAGTATCAGACTGAATGATCCGTATATAAATACCATTTGCCTTTTATCTTTTTCATCAGGCTGGAATACCGGCCGTCTACCGTTTTCCCATCCGGGTATTTTACATGAAAGTACCCGGTTACATAATAATATTTTCGGGATAACTTTTCCAGTCTTTCTCCATCTAAAACGAGCTGTCCCATTTTTTCTTTTGGCCAGTATTTTTTATAAAACGCCAATATGTTTTCTTTCCCATAAGTAGCACCTTTGCTTAGAATCATTCGTGTAGAGTCAGATGGTGCATACAGACTTACATAGGCATCAATATCGCCACTGCTCCAGTATTTTTCTTCCAGCCGCAAGGTTGCCAATATTTTTTTTTCCTCTTTTGATTGTGAGAAACTAATCGCCGGTACAATCAATAAAAAAAGAATAACCATTAATTGAATAATAAATCTGCTTCTTATTTTATTTGTTTGCATATGAATAAATTTAGAATGTCTGAAAATCAATAAAGCATGTTGATTTTTTATTATATCAAATCAAAATTACATAGTGGCAACAATTCTGTACTGCCGCTTATACAATATTTAGATAGAAAAAGAAATTCAGAATTATAAATATGGAAAAAATTATTACTGTATAATATAAGTAACACTACCAATATCCTGCCGGTAAAAGCCTGATTTTAATCCACCCCGGTAATCACTTTGATCATAAGAAGTGTACCATCTGTAAGAAGCAGAACCAATACTTTTTATTTTCCCCCGGATAAGTTTATCATCGAAGATGGAATAATAGGTAATCGGTGTGCTGCCAATTAGTTTCAACTTACCCCGCAATATTTCTTCATCAAAAGAAGAATAATATTCTAATACCAGATTACCTGCAAATCGTATCTTTCCTTTGCGGTCTTTATCATCAAAGTTGGTATAGTAATCAAAACTAACCGAGCCAATCGTTTTTATCTTGCCGGGTTTTGTGTCTGTATCGTATGAGTAATAATAGGTCAATGAACAGGTTCCTATACTTTTTACTTTCCCCCTGAACGCAGAATCGGATTCCATTCCAAAATATTCAACTCTTCCCATAAATGGTTGAAGTGTGGGAGCAAAATAATCATTACTCCGGAGCGACTTTACTTCAGTTCCCCATTCAAGCACTTTCCCATCAACAGTAATTCGGATAAGAACACCCTGATCGGTACGAAAAGTAAAATAGGAAAGATTTGCACCGCCGGAAAAAGTTACCTGTCCTAATTGTTGGGCATTGGCAAATGCGAATTGAAATAAAATAGAAATAGTTATATAAATATATTTTTTCATTTTTTTTAGCAGATATGAAATTACGAAATTCGTTGCAATTCATTTTTTTTATGGAAATGAAAAAATACGGTGCTGTTTACGTTTTATTCTAATAAAATCAGAATATTTTTTTTAAACCTCTATCTTATTCTTCGTGTACTTATTCCACCGGCAGCGGTTCTTCTTTTTCCCCAAACACATAATGATTAAACCATTGCCAATTATGCCATACAGCAGCTAATCGTTCCTTCGGTTTATTAATACCATGTCCGAAACCTTTATATACGATCAGCTTTGAAGGAATGCCCCTGTCCTGCAAACCACGATACAATTCATACGCATTCGGAATCGGTACCCGTTTATCAAACTCACCATGCTGAATCAAGGTTGGAGTGGATGCTTTATTAATATTGGTCATGGGCGAAGTCTTTAAATACACATTCATATCGCTCCATGGTGTTGCTTCCAGGTATTGCCGGGTAAAAGGTGTAATGTCAGTATTTACATAATAAGTAACCCAGTTAGAAATACCGGCGCCTACTGAAATAGCTTTGAATAGAGTTGTATTGGTTGTAAGAAATGCAGAAATATATCCGCCCTGGCTCCAACCCATACAACCCATACGGGATGTATCAATCATTTTTTTACTGTTAAGATATTCTACACCGCTTACAACATCCCACATATCGCCAACACCAAGGTTCTTTACATTTAATGAACGGAATTTTTCTCCGTAGCCGGCACTGCCACGATAATTTACCCGCAACACCAACGCACCTTTCTCGGTCCATTGCAGGATTGGATATACATAAGTTGGTGTTGGGTCGGGAAGATCAATGCCTGTTGGCCCGCCATGAATAACAACAAGCAACGGATATTTTTTCGATACATCATAATTCTTGGGTTTCAGTAAAACGCCTTCGATCATTGTTCCATCTTTACTCTTCCATTGTATTACTTCATTCACCGGTGTATTCCAGTCTTTAATTTGTGCTGTGCTGTTACTGATTTGTTTTAAGGGCTGATTCAAACGCCAAAGATAAATTTCATTCAGGCCGGCAAAATTTCTTCCTGCTACAGCAATGGCATCTGAGTTTTTGCTGAAAGAAATACCGCCGGGTAAATCCAAAGCAAGCGGGACAGTTTTAGTTGTTCCGGTTTTCAGATCAACACTATATAGTTTTCGTTTTGTTTTTTCAAAAGCTGAAAGAAACAAACCGGACTTGTTCCAGTCGGCAACCGATTTGGTTTCATCAATATCTTTTGCAATCTCCATGCTGCTTTTAGTTTTTAGATCATAAATAAACAGCCGGTTATTTTTAAAAAAGTCAGTGATTGAATCATTCACTGCACTGCCATAAACAAATGCCGTTCCTTCTGAGTTCCATCTATTAAAAAAATCACCAGTTGGATTACTTATTACCGTCGTCATTTTTTTTGTATACGCATCTATTAGAACAATATCAGCACTGATGCCTGAAAGAATAAGCGGGTTGGACTGGCGGTTAAAAGCAATTTGTTTTCCATCGGGGTTCCAGGAAAAACCAGCCACTGTAAAATTTCCTTCCGTGAGTTGTTTAGCCACAGGCAACGTAAAACATTCCGGCACTTTTGCTGTACTGGTTGAATCTTTATTTCCGGTATAACAGGGCAATTGTCCCGCAAGAAAAACAGAATCGTAATTAAAGTTGAGTATCCACAAATGATTTTGTTTGTATTCCTCTCCTTCCACACCAAATGCACCATATCTATCTTTCGTATTTTTTTCCTGTTTGCTGTCGGTTTGTGGTTTACTATAAACGATCCGGGTTCCGTCCGGGCTCCAGTCATAATTGCTGATGTCATCTACATCATTGGTTACTTGTATCGCTTCGCCACCCATTATTGAAATAATATAGAGTTGGTTCTTCTCTCCCCTGTTGGCAAGAAAGCTTACATATTTTCCATCGGGAGTAAATGCGGCGCTGGTGCTGCTGGCTTTACTTGTTCTTGTTAACTGTACAGGTGCTTCACCATCTTTTGCCATCCAGAGTTCATTGTCGTATGAATTGTTTGCCCAATCTGTACTGCTTACTGAGTACACAATCGTTTTACCATCGGGAGAAATAACCGGGCTGCCAACTCCTTTAAGGCTTATCCATTTTTCAAAAGAAACAGTAGCATTCTTTTGAGCAAACATTGAAACGTTTGCAAAAACTAAAATTGCAAGAAGTATTTTTTTCATATTCCTGATTTTATATTTTTAAAGCTACCGGAAATATATTAAAAAATACATCCATATCTAAAGAAACCCGATCAGCCTCATGCTGAATTTTCAATCCTGTTTTATTTTATTTAACTGTTTAAAATATTCCCTTTTATTTAAATACTTTAAAAACTCAATAAATAGAACAGAGCTGACTGTAACTATTAAAATAGCTGCCATTGTATTCCACGCTAAAGCAGTTGTTTTAAAAATGGATTGTAAAAAAGGAACATACACGATTAACAATTGCAGGATGACAGTAAGTATAATTGCACCCCACAATTCTTTGTTTGCAAATATTTTTGAAGAAAAAAGAGAATTATAAACAGAGCGAACCGATAATGCATTACCCAATTGCACAAAACAAAGTGTTGTGAATACCATTGTTTGCTGCGTACGTACATCATACCCCTGCCCCGCTGCCCACCATTGAATTAAGAT
Organism: Bacteroidota bacterium; assembly: GCA_031362085.1. Classification (GTDB taxonomy): domain Bacteria; phylum Bacteroidota; class Bacteroidia; order Chitinophagales; family Chitinophagaceae; genus VBAR01. The sequence continues at coordinate 5,405 of JANLSA010000455.1, forward strand.
TGCAGCGGCAGTGAGTATAACTCCTGTCATCAGTATTCTTGTAACCAATCCACCAGCAAATAAATTTTCTTTTGGCGGCCTTGGTGCACGGCTCATAATATCTTTTTCTGCAGGTTCTGTTACAAGTGCCAATCCCGGCAGGCCATCTGTTACCAGGTTGATCCAAAGAATATGCGTAGGAAGTAAGGGAATGGCAAAACCCAATAACGGGGCTAAAAAAATAGTTAGTATTTCACCAAGATTGCAGGAAAGTACATACAAAATAAATTTCCGGATATTCTCATAAATTCTTCTGCCTTCCCGTATTGCTTTTACAATGGTTGCAAAATTATCATCGAGCAATATCATATCCGCCGCTTCCTTGGATACGTCTGTACCAGTTATACCCATTGCCACACCAATATCAGCCTGCTTCAAAGATGGTGCGTCATTCACACCATCACCAGTCATTGCTACAAATTCCCCATTACCTTGCAATGCTTTTACAATATTTAATTTTTGTTCAGGCGATACCCGTGCATATACAATTGTATTTTTAACTTCAGCATTGAATGCTTCTGCAGATAATTTATCAAGATCATATCCTGTCTTTATACCTTCATGGCCTTTCTCAATCATGCCGAGGCGTTCTGCAATTGCTTTTGCGGTTAGCGGTTGATCACCGGTTATCATCACCGATTTGATGCCTGCTGTTTTACATTGCTTAATGGCTTCTATTACTTCTTCTCTTGGTGGGTCTATCATAGCAGTCATACCCAAAAAGTCCAGTTCAGTTTCAGCATCTGTTTTTATTTCACCCGGATTCTGATCAAATATTTTATATCCAAAAAATAAAACCCTTAAACCATCAGCTGCCCATTCGCGGTTTTTATCCAGCCAACCAGGAATATGTTCCTTGTATTTTCCATTTAATACTTCTGTCATTTTTATCGGGGCGCCTTTTACAAATAAAATCCATTTTCCATCGTGCTGGTGTAATGTGCTCATCCGCATTCTTTCGGAATCAAACGGAAGTTTTAATACAAAAGGAAATTGCTTATCTGATTCTTCTTTTGTATGACCTTTTTCCAAGGCATGATCTACCAATGCAGTCTCAGTTGAATCTCCCAGCAATCCATCTTCCGAAAATTTTACTTCGTTATTTAAAATCATTGCATGCTTTAACAATTCTTCCTTTTCCGGCGCTGCCTCCAGCTTTTCCACCGTCATATTGTTTTGAGTAAGCGTTCCTGTTTTATCGCTGCAGATGTATGTAACCGAGCCTAATGTTTCCACTGCTGGTAATTTTCTCATTAAAGCATTTTGCTTAACCATTCTTTTGGCACCCCGAGCAAGTGCAATTGTGATTACTGCAGGAAGTGCTTCGGGTAAAGCAGCAACGGCCAGTGACAATGCAGTAAGAAACATTGCGAATGAAGGTTCGCCACGCCATAATCCAATACCAAAGACTACGAGGCAAATAAGTATAACAATTATAGCAAGCTGCTTGCTAAAAACTGCAAGCCGTTTTTGTAATGGTGTTTTTTGCGATTCAACTTCCAGCAAACCTGCTATTTTACCTAATTCGGTTTTCATGCCGGTAGTTGTTACTACCGCTTTGGCAGAACCATTACTAACAATAGTCCCTTTGAAAATCATATTAAGCTGAACTCCTGAAACAAGGTTTTGTTCATTGATAACGTCCGTTTTCTTTTCAACCGAATGGCTTTCTCCTGTAAGTGATGCTTCATCGGTTTTAAAAGAATGTACTTCAATCAACCTTGCATCAGCAGGAACAATATCGCCTGCTTCCACTAAAATAATATCACCGGGTACCAGTTGTTCAGCTTCGATTTTAGCAGGATTATTATTTCGCACAACCAATGCAAACTGTGCTGACATTTTTTTCAGCATCCGCACCGACTTTTCAGCATTATACTCCTGGTAATATCCCATCCACGCATTTCCAATAATGATGGCAAGAATCACAAATGCATCTGTATGCTCGCCAACGACAAATGAAATAACTGCCGCAATGACCAGGATAATAATCATTACATCGGTAAACTGTGAGAGCAAAATAGCTAACCTGCTTTTTTGTTTTGCTTCCTGCAATGCATTGGCACCATAGTTTTTTAAAAGTTCCACCACCTCTTCGCTTTTCAAGCCTGAAGAGGATGTTTTTAATCGACCCAGTGCCTCCTCGGTAGTAATTTGATAGTATTCCTGCATAATAAATATGAATAAACTGAAGTTACTTAATCACGGCGAGCATCAAAACTTAACATGCGGTGTCTGGTAAAAACTTTAGCTTTAATCTAAATTTCAAATATATGAACTGGCCATTCCTGGTTCTTTTTGGTTTAGCAGCCGTCGCATTAATTGTTTTTTTAGTGAAGCGCAACCAAAAAGATGAAAAAAAATTTGAAAAGCAATTGAATGAAGATTTCCGTAAATCAAAAGATGAGGAAGGTGATGCAGCAGCTGAAGATGCAATGAAATAAGCCAGTCCTGCATTTATCCAATAAATGAAACAGAGTACACTAAACTTCATTTTCTAATTTTTTACCCTGCTCGAAATCACTTATATTTTGCAGTGTTACCAATGCTATTTGTGTCAATGCTTCGTCCGTTAAAAAACCCTGGTGAGAAGTAATAAGCACATTGGGAAAACTCAGTAACCTCATGATCACATCATCTTCAATAATATTTTCACTCAGGTCATGGAAAAACAATTTTTCTTCCTGCTCATACACATCAATGCCCAAATAACCAAGTTTCCCTTTTTTAAGCGCTGTAATGGCGGCTTTGGTATCTATCAATGCGCCGCGGCTGGTGTTGATAAGCATGGCACCATTTTTCATGAGGCCTAAGGTTCCCGCATTTACCAGGTGTTTTGTTTTGTCTGTTAACGGGCAATGAAGCGATAATATATCACTTTGTGCAAGCACATCATTTAGAGGTAAATATTTTACAGCAGAAGCTTCCAGTTCCTTATTAACAACAATATCGAATGCCAGTACTTTGCACCCAAGCCCCTGCATAATTCGGGCAAAACACTGCCCTATTTTTCCTGTTCCAATTATTCCAACTGTTTTATCAAATAAATCAAAACCAGTTAACCGGTCCAATGAAAAATTACCTTCCCGTACCCGGTTATAGGCTTTATGTGTTTTACGGTTAAGTGTCATTATTAATGCAAGTGCATGCTCGGCAACAGCATGAGGCGAATAGGCAGGTACTCGGACAACAGCAATTTTATTTTCTTTCGCCGCCGCAAGGTCCACATTATTAAAACCGGCGCATCGCTGGGCTATAATTTTTGTCCCGGAGTCAGCCAGTGCTTTTATAACCGCTGCATTTAACTGATCGTTTACAAAAGCACAGATCGCATTACAATTATTTGCAAGGTTCACGGTTCGCTCATTCAACTGAGCTTCAAAAAATATGATTTCATGATTTTTATTATGCCGTTCGAAATATTCTTTATCGTAAGGTTGTGTGGAAAAAAAAGCTATTTTCATAATGTGAACCAGGTATTCTTTACAGATAAAATGGTGGTGAACTAAAACGATTTAGCCGGCAATAATTTTGTTGCAGCCTCCAAATCTTTTTCAAATATTTTCAGCTCTACCCCACCTACAGGATCCAGCCCCATTACATTTTCATTTTGTAAAAAAGATTCTATCCCATTTTCATTCAGTTTATCCTGTGCCAATGTAGCTTCCAGCATATCATTAAAAGTATAAAGGACGATTGTTTTGTCTTCTGTCATAAAAATTGTTTGAGTTAGTAAGAAAATTTATCTTGGCCTCAACACCAGCATTATTTCCCGGTTTCTCTTTAAGAGTAATTGATTTTCCCTTACTTCATAACGGTTAATGCCGCTCAGCGTAGAAAGAAAAACAGTTTCAAAATTAATATCGCTGCAGCTCATTTTTGTACTCATCACTTCACCGAAATGAATTTCTTTTTTATCAATGGTATAATTGCCGTTGATTTGATTGCAGCCACCATTACCGTTGAATCTTTTTTCAGCCACCTCAAAATTCAGGAAAGCATCGCGGCGGCTTTCGCTTTGCTGTACCGGCACTCCTTTCATTTCCACCACTACCCAGCGCTGATTGCCCCAACCTGAATCCGGCGAAAGTTTAGGACTGCAATGCATATTGATAAGTGTGATTAATACTATAGATAAGAATTTCATTTTATTTAATTTATTTAAATTACCAGGATTTAAATCCATTGCAAATAAAATATTGCCAGTACTGATTTATCGTGGTACATGAATATTTTTTTACAGGATTTTATAAAAAAAATCTGCGTACGAGGGCTTTGTAAAATTAAGGCTTCATCGCACAGCAGGTTTTACACTTATCCTGAATTAACTTACACAATTAACAGTCTAAATCAAAAGTTGAACTACTGCCAGTTTGGAAAGGAGCCGGAGGGCTTTATATTTTTTTTGTTTTTTTTATCGAAAGCAAGGAAGGAAGTTATGCTTATGTTGTTTATTTTTACATCTCATTTAATTAAATACAATTCATACAAACAAAACATTTTTTTAGTTTATCAGCCATTCTGATTTTTAGGTTATACATCAGCTTGTGCTAACAATAACTCATCACCAGGCCATATTATCGAAGAGGATACGACTAAACTTCCCCTGGTAGAAACTAAAAAAGCCAATTCAAATTATAAACCGGCATTCAAAGGGCAAACAAGAATTGGAGGTGTAAAAACAGTTACACCCTATAAAGTGGAAAAAATTGCCGGGAAATTATCTAACTCTTGCGCAGTTATACCCCTTCCCGATGGGCGGTGATGAAGTCAACATTATCAGATCAGGAAAAAATTATGGCTGGCCTGTTATTACCTATGGTATTGAATATGCCGGGCCAGCAGTTGGCGATGCAATACAACAAAAGGCAGGATTAGAACAACCCGTGTATTATTGAGACCTTACAATTTCACCAAGTGACATGACATTTTATAAAGGCAATGCGATTCCCGAATGGAAAAATAATTTGTTCATTGGTGGACTTAGCGGCTCTCATATAGCACGGCTGGTAATAGCAAACAACAAAGTAGTTTGAGAAGAAAGATTATTGGCTGACAAAAAAGAACGTTTCCGTGATGTGGCTTATAATACTGGTATGCTTTACGCTGTTACTGATTCCGGAAACCTTTACCGGATTAGTAAGAATTAATATTATAAGTAAGACTATGCCTGATGTGTTTAAATGTTAATCTGGTTCCCTTATTTTTTATTTTATTAAATACCCTGTAAACTTCCCATATATCGCTTTTAGAGATGTATAATAAACTGTTGTAACAAATAACCATTTTGGTAATAAATATTCAAAAGAAGGAATAAACATTTCATTTATTTTGCTTACCCCCAATATTAAATGCTATGCATTACCCTGCATAAAAAAAGAACCAATAGCTAATTGATGTTATAATGTGATGTTATAAAAGAATAAGGAAGCTTAGGCTGTCCTTTGGCGCCTTAGTTTTACAGCGTTAACTGTGGCTAAGTCGATAAGTACACGAAGAATTGAAAAGTATTATCCAATTATTGAAAACATTTACATTTGTAGATAACGATGTTGCGAAAAATATTTATTTGTTTACTTCTGATTGTTGCCATGAATCTTCCGGCGCAACTCTGCACTTTACCTGGACAAACACCAGCTACTGCATTTCCTATTTGTGGGAATGGTACTTTTTTTCAACCAAACCTTGATGCATGTAGAAATAATTCAGTCTATGTACCTGGCTGTACCGATCAGCGTACGAGTTATGGAGATAATAATCCTTTCTATTATAAATTCTCTTGTTTTAGTTCTGGCAGTTTTGCATTTACAATTATTCCTATAAATCCAAGAGATGATTATGACTGGCAACTGTTTGATATAACTGGTCATAATCCTAACGATCTCTATCGGGATAAAACTTTAATTATTTCCGGCAACTGGTCTGGCAGCCCCGGGCTTACCGGAGCATCTGCCTCAGGTGTAAATTTTATTCAATGCCGTTCTGATCCATTTGTTATACAAAAGCCGACGTTTGCTTCAATGCCTCGATTACTAGCCGGACATGATTATATTTTATTAATTGGGCATACGGAAAATATTCTGAGTGGATATTCACTTTCTGTTGGAGGAGGTACAGCCGATATTACCAATACTGCAACACAGCAAATAAAAACAAATGTCGCCGCTTGTGATAATAAACAGCTTATCCTTTTATTCAATAAGAAAATCAGATGCAACAGCATAGCAACCGATGGTTCCGATTTTAATTTAAACCCAGCTGGCGCAAATATTATAAGTGCTGTTGGAATTAATTGTAATAACAGTTTTGATACAGATTCGGTATTAGTTACATTTAATAACTCCTTACCAGTTGGACTTTATACATTGTTTATAAAAAATGGTACCGATGGAAATACATTACTTGATAATTGTAATAACTCTATAAATAATAATACACCGGTTTCTTTTAATATTTTTTCATTTGCTGCACCAGATAGTATTATACCCGCCTATTGCAGACCTGATCATCTTAGTTTATTATTCAAAAAAAATATCCGTTGCAATTCAATTGCCACCGATGGAAGTGATTTTTTAATTACAGGCCCAGGACCCGTAATAATTGCAAATACAATTACTGCGTGCAATAACAATACACCTACAACCCGTGTGGAAATAATTTTGCAACAACCCATTATTACTCCAGGAAATTATACCTTAACTATTAAAACCGGAACAGATGGAAATACGATTATTGATGAATGCAATGAAGTAACCCCTGCAGGTGAAACGATCAACTTTACAATTAAAGATACAGTCAATGCTGATTTTACGATTACAATAAAAGAAGGATGTGTTGCAGATACCGTTTTATTTTTTAATGAAGGTAAAATCGGAATAAACAGTTGGTACTGGTCTTTAGATAACAATATCAGTTTCCAGCCAAACCCGTCCGTTCTATATTCATCCGGTGGTTTTAAGTTTGCAGAATTAATAGTGAGTAATGGATTATGCAGCGACACGGTACAAAATATTTTCAGACTGAATCAAAAATTATCAGTTGATTTTATTGTTCAGGCAACAATCTGCCCTGGTGAAGCTGTAAATTTTACGGATAACAGCAGCAATGCAGTTAACTGGTTTTGGGATTTCGCAAATGGCAATACAAGCAATCTGAAAAATCCACCGACACAACAATATCCAAATACCGGTTTTGAAAAAAATTATCCGGTACTCCTTACTATACAAAAAGGAAATTGTACCGCATCAATAAATAAAATAATAACTGTAAAAGCCGGTTGCTTTATAGCCGTACCTTCTGCCTTTACTCCCAATGGCGATGGACTCAATGATTTTTTAGAACCGTTAAATGTAACTGCTCTAAACAACATGGAGTTTACAGTTTATAATCGTTTTGGACAACCTGTTTTTAAGTCAGCGGGAATAAATAGTAAATGGAATGGCACAATCAATAGTGTAAAACAACCTGCCGGTGTTTATATCTGGTTATTAAAATATACCGATCCCATTTCTGGAAAAAATGTTTTACAAAAAGGCAGTGCTGTACTCATCAGGTAATCCTATTTTCAGTCAGATTCTTTAATTACCGGATATTACTGGCATTTTTATTATCACATTCGCTGGAAGACACATAACTCAGCAGAGATTATGAAGATGCTAACAACTTTGCTTCTTAACTTGCAGTATAAAGAAGTTTAAAAAAAGATTCGTGAATAAATTAAAGAATTATGAATAAAGGAATTTTGTTTTTATTACTGTTAATTACTTTTAATTCTAATGCACAATCGCTTAAAGATTTGCTCTATAGTGGAAAACTGAAATCGGATACCGGAACGTTGGTCAAAAAAACGGATGACCTGAATTCAAAAATTGATACCAGTAAGAAGAAACTGGTTGAGCCCCAAAAAACGAATTTGACGGGTCCGGTTAAAGACACTTCTCAAAATAAAATTTGGGGGCAAACCAGTGTTGCCATAACGAATGCAGTGGAAGTAAAAGATAATAACACGGTTACAAAAGATAATAATAAGATTTGGAAAGCATTTATGGATTCGATGACAGTCATTTTTAAAGAAGAAGTATTGAATTCAAAAAAAATTAAGAGTGGAACTTATTATATATTGGTTGACTATGAGATTGGCCCCGAAGGGCAGGTTGCTATCAATAATATTTACCCATCACCGGAAAATTCACACCTTGAACAGGAAGTGAAAAAGCGACTTATCCTTTCTGCACCCCAATTAAATCCTGTACTATCAAGCACAGGAAAACCCAGGAAGGTTATAAAAAAATATAATTTCACTTTAACCAAGTCGTAGTTTTTTATACAACTTACCAGTTCAAAGTAATTATTTTTAGTTTGATTTAAACACTTTTACATAATCCACATACATACTACCCGTTACAATTTGTAAGGGGTCGAAATTCGTAAAAAAATTTCCTCCGACTGCAAGGTTCAGAACCACCCGTTCTGTTTTGCCATAGAGATTAGGCACATAGCTTCCGGTTTTTGTTTCAATTACATTACCATCAAAGATGGACGTCAAACTATTTTGTGACCAGATCATTTCATATACATGATAACAATCGGTAAGACTTACTGAAGAAGTAATAAATCCCACCTGGTTTTTTACAAGATTTCTATTGGCGGCCCGGCCATAAAAATAATTCGTTTGATATTTAAAAGGTTCCTGCCCTTTTGCTTCGAGATAATCAATTTCTCCCTGTGTAGGCCAGGGATCTCCATAACTCCAATAGGCTGGCCACATGCCATATCCTGATGGTAGTTTTATTCGGGCTACGATACGAACTTTAGGTGTTGCCAGAGATGCTGATATGTTCGTTTTACATTCTACCCGGCCCGAAGTGTAACTAAAAGTTTTTGGGGTGGCATCAAATGGAGTGGTAGCACCTGTTACGGTTTCTTTTTTTGCCGTGATAACAAGATTGCCACTGACTAATTGCATATTACCTGCCTGGTAAAATTGTAATTCATTATTGAAAGCCCCACCAGTCCATATGTTCCATTTACTCAGATCGGTACTAAAATCATCTTCAAAAATTTTAGTATAACCTGCGGCGGTTACTGCAGCTTCATTAAATGTAAAATTGCAGATGCCCGTTGCATTCACATTTACATTTAACTCGCCTGGCGCCGGCGATCTTTTAGCTGTTGTTTGCTTCTCTCCTGTTTGCAGTGTTTTGTTCATTTGTTTTTTACAGGAGAGAAGAATGATGATACAAATAAAGAAAACAACCGGGTAATAATTAATGCTCGGTATCTTTTTCATAAAACAGTTATTTATATGAAGAATTTTCAGATTAATAAATCTACAATAAAAAAAACAATTAAAATTATTTATGGTGTATCAGTTTAATTGGTAAAATTACTCTTAACTCTTGTCCAACTGTAATGTTGGAAAATGTGAATAATATAATTTCTTCCGGCAATTATGTAATTGATACTAAGAATTTGAAGTGATCTTTACCAGTAACGGATCATTTAATTGTATAATGGTCTTTTTATAAAACAATAAATACGAATTATTTTTCAAGCATATTAAATTCACTTCGATAAAATTAAATTAACATGAAAGCACTTGTTATTATCCTGGCAATGTTAACCGGCTTCGTTGCTGCTGGTTTTAACATGAAGACAATTGATGAGCCAAAACCATGGCCCGTACCCGATGCAGATAAATCTAAAGCTAATCCAATAAAAGCAGACGCTTCATCAATAGCTGATGGTAAAACGTTATGGGTTACACACTGCCAGTCATGCCACGGTAAAAAAGGAATGGGTGATGGAACTAAAGCACCCCAGTTAAAGACCGAAGCGGGTGATTTTTCAAAAGATATGACCCAAAAGCAAACCGATGGTTCCCTTTTTTATAAAATTACAAAAGGACGTGATGATATGCCAAGCTTCAGAAAGAAAATTCCGGAGAATGATGATATATGGAGTCTGGTAAATTTTATGCGGACAATGAAAAAATAGAACTCTATCTACGGCTATAATTCGAGACTTAACTATCACTTTATTATAAAATTCCGATGTGTTGGAATACGCATCGGAATTTATTTTTTATTTACAACACGACTATTTCAGCAACAGCAATTGACCAATATGATTTGCCATATGACCGGTCCGGCTGATGACCACATTCAATTTATTTCTGTGTGGTTCTTTTACAAAATCTTCTGCTGATACTGCAGTATGCCTGTCGAGCCATTCATCCACGGAAGCCGCAGCAAAATGTGCTGCCAATTTTGCATTTACTGTTTCCAGGTTTGCTTTTAGTTCAGTTTCGGATGGCATCACCAGTCCCGATTTATCCGGGTTTTTAATAAATATATTTTCCATGTCAGGGAATAACCGGTCATCAAAACCCAGCAAGGGTAACATAGCATCGCTTACAGCTATTAAATGCCCCAGCAAATAAATACCTGTATTCCTTCCCGGGGCAATTTCGTTTGCCAGTTGCTCTTCTGTCAAAGAGCCAATCAGGTTATTGAGATAACCGTTTTGTGTATCCCATGCAGTGAGTGTCATCTTAACTAATAAATTTAATTGTACAGTACTTGTTTCCATTTTATTTTTTTAATTATGAATTCTTCAATTTTAATTTCTCTTCAATGCCGCTCTAACTTTAGGCGCAATCTTAGTTCCAAATATTTCTATTGAATTCATCAACGATGCATGCGAAGGCCCGCCGACATCCATATGTGCAGAAAAACGGGTAAGGCCAAATAGCTCGTGTATGTATAAAATTTTATCAATGGCTTCATTGGCATCGCCAATTATCAAATGCCCATTGCGGCTTCTGCCGGTTACATATTGCTGCAACTGGTATGGGGGCCAACCCCGGGAAGCACCTACTCTGTTCATTTGAGAAGAATAGATGGGATAATATTCATCGGCAATTTGTTTGCTGTCTTCGCCAAATAATGCATGCATATGTACACCTACCTGGAATGTGTTCATATTATGACCAAATTTTTTATACAGCTCTTTGTAATACTCAAACAACGGTTGAAACTGCATAGGGCTGCCACCAATAATGGCGAATATCACAGGCAGTCCATGTTTTGCAGCTCTTACTACCGACTCGGGTGTTCCACCCACTGCAACCCATATATTGAGATGATCATTTACTGCACGGGGCAATACCAATTGCTGCTTCAGTTCTGTTCTGAATTTACCTTGCCAGGTGATGGGGTTCTCTTTATTTATTTTCAACAGCAATTCCAGCTTTTCTTCAAACAGATTATCATAATCATTTAGATTGTAACCAAACAAAGGAAATGATTCAATAAAACTTCCACGGCCTGCCATAAGTTCTGCCCTGCCATTTGAGATCAGATCAATCGTAGCAAAACTTTGATAGAGTTTAACCGGATCGGATGAACTGATTACAGAAACAGCACTGCCCAGTTTGATGTTTTTTGTAACAGTAGCTGCTGCAGCTAAAATTATTTCAGGTACCGATACGGCATAATCAGGACGATGGTGCTCACCGATGCCAAAAAAATCAAGGCCCGTTTCATCCATTAATTTTATTTCTTCAATCAGTTCCTGCAAACGTTGTCCCGGAGCCTGTGGTTTACCGTTCGAATCATAATGATTATCGCCAAACATGCCGATGCCTAATTCCATACTTTATTATTTGAAAGCGAAGTTACGGATGCGTTGATGAAGACTATTTGATCTATGTTATGTTTTACCGGCTTAAGACACAGCATTCCTTTTTACAGCCCAAACCAAACTGAAGGAATAATTTCTCTCCTAAAAAGCAATTAAGGCAAACAATTTGCTATAAATAACATTCCGGACATACATGTGCCTTTTCGAATGAAATCTAAAATCACAATCTAAAAAAAAATACTATGACTGAAACAACTACAATGAAAGACAAATTGGCAAAAAAAATCCTGGTTGTTGAAGATGAAGGCTATATGGGTTTAGCGCTGGATATGATTCTTACGGATAAAAAATTACAACTGGACTATGTACATAACCTTTTAGATGCTGATGAATATCTTCAGAAACAGGAGCCTTCCGTCATTATATTAGACAATAAACTTCCGGATGGATTCGGAGTTGATTTTATCAGCTATATCAAGCAAAAGTATCCTTCCATAAAGATCATCATGATTTCCGGATTTGCTTCTGTACGTGATGTTGCTTTGGAAAACGGAGCTGATATGTTTTTTGAAAAACCTTTCTCATTAGAAGAATTCGATGTGGCGATTGATCGTTTTTTAAATTAAAACAACCAGTAAACAGAATAGAATTATTAATTTATTTTTTCCACACAGCTCCAAATCCTGCATTCCAAAACTTTTTATTCAATTCAGGAATATTTTTATCCGGCATTTCTACTCTCCTACTTTTAAGTGCTTCCCATTGTGCATTTAGTGCTTTTCATCCTGTCCAGTGATGGCTCGTTCACTTTAGTTATATCTCTTTCCGTTTGATTATTAAGAAATAATTAGTTTCAATGGCTGATCTCATTCAGCACTTTTTGCAATGCGATATTAAATAACTCCGGCTTTTCAATCATCGGGTAATGACCCGTGGCAGGCACCAACTCAGTATGAAAGCCCTTGCTGCAATATTTTCCCAACGAGTCATTCATTACAGGCATTACATCGCTATTCACAAGGTAGAGTTTATGTGATAAACCGTTCATCAAGATTTTTTCTTTTTGCCAGATAACAGTAAGTGAACGCAATACGGCAGTAGCAATTAAAGAATCTGCGCCAAAAACATTATTCATGACCCGATTCACTATTGAACTATCTGTTGTTGGCTGAAACAAGGATTGTCGCATATATTTATTTACTGTGGAGTCGAATCCTAAAGACATTGTATAAAAGAATTCATCATTATTTTTTTGTTGCTCTATACTCTGCGGCCCACCGGGCTGGTGCAGGTTATCAATCCCCACGATGCCGGCAAGTAATTGGGGATATTGGTTGTCTGCATTTAAAATAATATCGCCGGACATAGAGTGACCAATTAATATTACATTCTTTAAAGCCAACTGTTCTATCACATATTTTATATCGGCTGTATATTCATCAAAATTCCAATCGGTTCTGTTTTTGCCTGAATGCCCGAAACCGGGAAGATCAACTGCTACTATACGGTAATGGTTACAAAATGTATTGAACTGCGGCTCCCAATATTCTTTATTGATACACCAGCCATGAATAAAAAGCAGTGTGGTATCACCCTTGCCGCAATCCCGATAAGCAATCGTTACCCCGTTTCGGGATAGTGTTGCGGTTTTATCATTTTGTTGCTGGTTACATGCAAGTAAAATAACTGTTGCCAGCAAGGTCAACCATCGTTTCATTATTTATTTTTTATGAAAATAAAATTCTTTCTAAAACAACGCGGCGAAATCAATTTTATTTATTTTTTCCACACAGCTCCAAATCCTGCATCCCAAAACTTTTTATTCAATAAAGGAATATCTTTATCCAATATCTCCACTCCTCTTCTTTTTAGTGTTTCCCATCCTGCATTTAGCTCTTTCATTCTGTCAAGTGATGGTTGGTTCACATTGGCTATATCGCTTTCCGTTTGATTGATAAGAAATAAATAGTTAGCTGTAAACTTTGCCGGAAAATTATCTGCATCATCATACACTTTTGTTTTACGTTGTATCATGTCCTCATCCCATACTTTCATCTTTTTTACTAATGCTGATGCCTCTGTTTTTAATTCCGCATATTTTTCATCAGCAGTAAGTGAAGCAAGTAATGATTCCAACTGTTCCCTTTTTGCATTCAGGGTATTTACCATCTTATGCATCATAGTCAGTTCTTTTTCCATACTGCTCATTATATTATTATATTCTTTATAAGTAGCAGCATCGGTTGGGTATAAAGGGTTCACAAGTATTTCTGCTTCTGTTGAAAGTTTTTTCTCTCCCATCATTAACGTTACGGAGTATTTACCCGGAATAGCTTTATGACCTGCATAGCTGCTTTCAATATAAACATCCGGAACACCGGGCATGGTTGAATATCGCATGTTCCAGACAAAACGGTTTAGCCCTTTTGCTTTTGATAATACAGGTTCAGCTGGTGGTCCTCCATCATATTTTTTATATGTACTGTCCTTTTTTGAACTAAAAGTGTTTACAATATTTCCTTCTGCATCTTTTATCTCCAGGGTTAGTAGGATGGAATCTTTGGGGTCAGAAAGCTGGTAATAAATTATCAACCCTGTTGAAGGATTTACACCACGTGATGTGTGTAAACCGGTAAAATCTAAATCGGTCTTATCTAATTCACTTGAACCATTTATTAAATAGGATGGTGAAGGATTAAAAATTGTCAATAAGGACTCCTTCGGAGAAAAGGCAGCAACTTCTTTTTTATATTGCCAAATCAAACTTAAATCATCCAATATCCAGAACGATCTGCCCGATGTGGATGCAATTAAATTTCCCTGGTGAATTCGCAAATCAGTTATTGGAGCCACAGGCATATTCAACTGAAATGGCTCCCAGTTTTTTCCACCGTTCCATGATATATATATACCGGTTTCTGTTCCTGCAAACAATAAATCTTTTCTTTTATCATCTTCCCGAACAACTCGTGTAAATGCTCCTTTCGGGATTCCATTGCTGATATTTATCCATGTCTTGCCATAGTCTGTTGTTTTATACAAACCGGGTGTATGATCGTTAAACTTATACCTGGTAGTAGCAATATAGGCTGTGGCTTTATTAAACGGTGATATTTCGATAGCGTTGATCAGGCATTCTTGCAAACCAGCAGGTGTTATGTTTTGCCAGTGTGCACCATTATCCCTTGTTAACGAAACAACTCCATCATCACTTCCAGTATAGATCACTCCTTTTTCATAAGGCGATTCAAGAATATATGCAAGTGTTCCATAATTTTCTGCTCCCACCGCTTCGTTGGTATATGGTATTCCCGGTTTGCCTTGTTTTTCTTTTTCATTTCTTGTTAAATCAGGCGAAGCTTCTTTCCATGATTTACCCATATCTGTTGTACGTAATAAATATTGTGACCCATGATAAAAAACATTGGGTTCATGTTTGCTCCAGATAATTGGAGCATTCCAATTGTAGCGGTATTTCATATCCTTTGCATCCATTGTTAAATACTGAATGGGTGCAGCCATAATATTTGTACCAGCTTTTGCTTTTGTATTTAATACTTCAATAGTGCCCTGGTAACTTCCTCCTAAAACAAATTGCGGATCATCCGGATTAAATGCAAGAAAAGCACTTTCGCCACCTGCTGAAGATGTCCAGCTAGATGGACCAATGCCTCCAGCACCGGGTTCACGACTTGCAATTTTTACAGAACTATTGTCTTGCTGGCCGCCATAAATGTTATAGGGAAACTGGTTGTCAACATTGATACGGTAAAATTGTGCAGTTGGCTGATT
>JANLSA010000464.1:0-1661 GCA_031362085.1 Bacteroidota bacterium
ATTAATTGAAAAAATTATTTCGGCTGGCTCAGTGTTTATTGGAAATTATTCCCCCGAATCTGTTGGAGATTATGCAAGTGGCACAAATCATACACTTCCAACAAATGGATATGCTGCGATGTATAGTGGTGTATCAGTAGATAGTTTTGTAAAAAAGATAACCTTTCAGCAATTATCAAAAGAAGGATTGGATAAAATTGGAAACACTGTAATGCTTATGGCTGAAGCCGAAGGATTGGATGCACATAAAAATGCAGTAGCAATTAGACTAAAAGAAAATTACTAATTATCAAAAACAATTCCTTCCGCCAATTGGCGGAGAGGCCAGGATAAGATTATGGATTTCAATTTAGAAACTTTAGTTCGGGAAAATATTAAAACCATGACCGCTTACTCATCTGCAAGACATGAGTTCAGTGGCAATGCTTCAATATTTCTTGACGCAAATGAAAATTCTTTTGGGTCGCCCCTTCTCCCTTCTCCGTCAGGAGCAACCGAACCGCCAATCGGCGGTGAAGGTTGGGAACGGAGTTCGAAGGGGATGAGGCTCAATCGCTATCCAGATCCATTACAAATAGAAGTGAAAGAAAAACTAGCTCAAATCAAAGGAGTGCCTTCACAAAATATCTTTCTTGGCAACGGTAGCGATGAAGCAATTGATTTACTCTTTCGTATTTTTTGTGAACCCGGTCGTGACAATGCAATCATCTTCCCTCCCACTTACGGTATGTATGAAGTATGTGCAGAAATGAACGCCATAAAAGTTAAAAAAGTTAATCTAACTGAAACCTATCAATTAAATATTGAGGCAATTGAAGAAGCCATTGATTCATTTACCAAGTTGATTTTTATTTGTTCACCGAATAATCCTACAGGAAACAGTATAAACAGAAATGATATTGAAATTATTCTCAATAATTTTAAAGGCATTGTAGTAATTGACGAAGCCTATATTAATTATGCAAAACAAAAAACATTTATTTCTGAATTAACTGAATACCCTAACCTTGTTGTGATGCAAACGTTGAGTAAAGCTTGGGGGCTTGCGGGATTGAGGCTCGGAATGGCATATGCCTCATCAGAAATCATTGAATTGATGAACAAAGTAAAATACCCGTACAATATTAATACCGCTACACAATTATTGGTACTGGATGCCTTGAATAATATTAATTGGGTAAATGAAAATATTACGATTACTGTTTCTGAAAGAGAAAAACTAAAAAAGAATTTATTGAACCTTTCATTTACTGAATTCGTTTACCCATCGGACGCAAATTTTTTACTGGTAAAAATGAAAGATGCAAGAAAAATTTATGAATCGCTGACAAAAAAAGGGATTATTGTCAGGGATAGAAGCAAAATAGTTTTATGTACTGATTGTTTACGAATTACGATCGGCACTGAAGCTGAAAACAAAATATTGATTGATGCTTTAAAAAGTATTTAAATAAAAATCATGGCTAAAAAAATTTTATTTATTGACAGGGATGGAACACTTATCAAAGAAGCACCGCCAACATACCAAATCGATTCTTTCGACAAACTTGAATTTTACCCCGGTATGTTTACCTGGCTTTCCCGAATTACAAAAGAATTTGATTATGAACTGGTAATGCCTACAAACCAGGATGGTTTAGGTACTGAATCCTATCCGGAAG
>JANLSA010000519.1:0-15926 GCA_031362085.1 Bacteroidota bacterium
ACCCGCAGCATTAAAAAATAAAATTCCTTTTTTGGCAGCAAGGTCTGCGCCTCTTGCACTCATTGTAGTATTGCCATTCATATTGGCATAGGTATAGTTGAGCGATGGGTTATCAAATTCAAAATAGCCAAGAGAAGCAGAAATAACATCTGCCCCTGAACTATCTGCTTTTTCCATACCACAAACCATATTATGTTCTTCAATTGGAAATTCGGTGGCAACATCTTCTGTCCGGTATAAATAAAAATTTGCTTTGGGTGCTTTGCCAATAAATATTCCCGGAATATTTGCAGCTATTGTGGAAAGGCATTGCATCCCGTGTGGATGATCTTCATTTACACTTGCTTCCCGGTTTACAAAATCCCAGGTACCCAACACCTGGTTATTTGTAATAATGCTATCCATTGCATCCAATGTCTGGTAATTTAAAAATCCGCCATCCAACAATGCAATCTGCATGCCCTGACCACGCAAACCAATGTTATGAAGGAACTGTCCTTTATGTAAATTGATTTCATTCTGCGAATTTGATCCGTAGTTAAAAAAATCGGCTGTGACTTTAGTAATCCGTTGTGGTGGTAATGGTTTAAAAGATTGCTCTTCTAATAAAAATTTATTTTCAACAGGCTTATTTAATTCATTAGCCATTCTTGCTGCTAAGCCCGATGTACTTTGTACAAATGATAAAGCATTGATTGCTGTTATTGCATTTGCATCTGTTGTTTCAATACTTACCTGGTTCAGCCATTTAGAAACATTGAGAATAGTTACATTCGGGATATTATCTACCTGTGTAATAAAAGATGGGTTGGCCGGAAGATCGGTGCTGTCAACAGAAATTGAATAACGGGTTCTGCGATCAATTGCCCGTTGAGATAAATAGCCAGAAGGTGTTGCAATACTAAATGGAGTGCCTCCTTTATGTTTTAGTTTTACAAGGTATCGGGTAAACTGAGCTTCTGCTGTTTCAGTTATCAATAACAGAATTAAAAATGCTATCAATTTAATTTTCATGGACACTTACGAATTGGTAACTGCGAAAATACAAAATGATTTTGCGAAAGCGGAACGAAATATACCTTATGATAATAGAAAGTCAGGAAAGACCTATGTTTTGGGAATAATAGAATGTAGGGATTCATTCAATACTATATGATATCAAACTACTCTTTATGTTAATTATGATCAATCATCCACATCTTAATTCCAAAACCAATGCGGAATGGATCATAGTTGAAAACTTTAGGAGGACCCGGGTCAACAAGTATTGGATTCGGTTGTTGTTCCCATAAAATAAATTCACGGTAAACAAGCCCGATACCTTTTGAATATTTTTCAACACTACGTACCTGTGAGGCGTAAGAAGATGGATCTGTAGTTGGAAAATTTTCTTTTTCATCTATCTGTTCTACAGTCAATACATCCGAATAATTTTTTCCGCCAAAAGAAAAACTACCATCTTTTTCTTCATAATAATAATCCCAGGCTTCCATTCCATCATCTACACTAAATGTGTAGGCGGGGCTGTAAGGATTGGTGGGTAAATATTTATTTCCTTTCCAGTTATTACCTTCACGTATTCCAAGATGTAATTTTATAAAGCGGAAATTATCATCATCTGATATTTCTAACTGATCATTTAATACGGTTACCAAATAAGTGCCGAATGGAATCCAGGGTTGTGCCGCAGTCCACGATGTTGCATCAACCGAATCGCGGATAAAACGAAATACTCTCCAAGCAGGCCTGCCACTATTATCTGTTATCTGCTGATCCACCACATGCTTTACCTGGTATTTATGAATTTGTGTTGTACGTCCAAAATTTACAAATACTGTACTATCCATTCTGTAAGTAATGTATTTGCCGGTTTGCAATGGCACATAATCCGTCAATGCATCTGTTTTAAATTCTTCAGTTTGTTTTTTGCAGGCAGAGAGTGCTACAGCGAGAATAACAATTATATAAATGGACGTAAGTAGTTTGGTATTCATAAGTTTCTGTTCTTTCAGGGTAATGATTCAGGTGGATTAAGCTTATCCGGGTTTATAAAAAATCAATATTCACCCAGCTAAAACGTTTTGCTAAGGTAAAAATTATAATCCGAAGCCCATAATTTCAGAATAAAATTGCTAAACGGCATAATAATTACAGGAATACTGACGAAATTTGACCCCGATGAAGCAACTCTTGAAAACGGTCAGACTAATTTCAATCCTTTCTCTGATTTTTTCCCAATCCAATTTGGCCTTTTCTCAGGCTTGCACTACACTCGGTCAAACGCCATCAACTGCATTCCCAGTATGTGGTACTACCACTTTTACTCAAAACATAGTACCGCTGTGCAGCACCAATAATATTTTTGTACCCGGATGTAGTGGAACCGGCAATGCGAATTATCAAAACAGAAATCCGTTCTGGTATAAATTCACATGCTTTGTTTCTGGTACATTGAGTTTTGTAATTACACCACTTGCAGCTAATGAAGATTATGACTGGCAACTTTTCGATATCACAGGAAAAAATCCCAATGATGTTTTTACAGATCCTACATTAGTGGTTACTGCAAATTGGTCGGGTTCCTATGGAACTACAGGTGCATCATCATCTGGTTTAAATGGAATTCAATGCGCATCGGATCCGGCAATAAGTACTCCCCGTTTTGCATTATCACCAAACTTAATTGCAGGTCATGAATATATTTTGCTCGTAAGTCATTTTACTGATTCGCAAAGCGGTTACACATTATCTTTTGCCGGTGGTTCGGCAGTTATTACCGATCCAGCTTTACCGCATTTACAAAAAGTAACTCCGGATTGTGATGGCAAAACACTTACTATTAAGCTGAATAAAAAAATGAAATGCAGCAGTCTTACTGCACCGGGCACTGAGTTTAGTATTTCACCTGCATTGTCAACTGTTGTTTCTGCAGTTGCCGCAAATTGTTCCAGCGCATTTGACTTTGATGAACTCACTGTTACATTAGCTTCGGCTTTACCCAATGGAAATTATCAACTGATAATAAGTAATGGCAGCGATAACAATTCCATACTTGATTATTGTGATCGGAATATTCCTGTTGGAGAGCAATTACCTTTTCTATATGCAAGTCCGCAACCCATACTTGCTGATAGTATTGGTAGAATGGGTTGTGCTCCGGATAAACTGGTTGTTTATTTTCCAAAAAAAATAAAATGCAGCAGCGTAGCTGCAAATGGAACAGACTTTTCAATAACGGGTCCCACAGTTGTAACAGTAACAGGTGCGGCAGGTAATTGTGTAAATGATTTGAGTGATGTGGTAACCGTACAACTTTCAGCACCAATCTATACACAGGGAAATTATTCACTCACATTAAAACCGGGTACAGATGGAACAATTATTATTGATGCATGTGATATACAAGTTCCACTGCAATCATTACCATTCAATACTATGGATACGGTGAATGCCAATTTTAATATTCTAAATGATATGGGTTGCCGGTTTGATACGGTACATTTTTCTCATAATGGAAATAACAATGTTAACAGATGGAACTGGACAATCAATAACATCGCCGGTTCAACTTCACAAAACACAACGGCTATTTTTCCTGCAACCAGCAATAATACGATTATGCTGTTTGTAAGTAACGGAGTTTGCAGTGACTCATCCTCTGTAACAATTGATTTGAACAATGAAGTGAAAGCCGACTTCACTATGCCCGATGAAATATGCCCCGAAGATCAATTGACTGTTACAAATACAAGCGAAGGATTAATCAATAACTGGCTTTGGAATTTTGACAGAGTTAGCACAAGTACAATAAAAGATCCATCGCCGGTTCGGTTCAATCCACCCTTCGACCAGGAAGTTCTTTATACCATATCGCTTACCGCTACCAATACAGCATTGGGTTGCAGCGATACAAAAGCAAAGCAAGTACGGGTTTTAAAAAATTGTTTTATTGCAGTGCCAACAGGCTTCACTCCAAACAATGACGGACTCAATGATTATTTTTATCCCAATAATGCTGTGAAAGCAGACAATCTTGATTTCAAAGTTTTCAACCGATGGGGGCAATTAGTTTTTCAAAGCCGCAACTGGAAAGATAAATGGGATGGAAAAATAAAAGGACAACCGCAACCAACCGGTGTGTATGCATGGATACTCAGCTATACGTATCATGATACAGGAGAAAAAATATTTCAGAAAGGAACAACCGTATTGATACGGTAATTCTTACACAAGATTACCACGTTGAATTATTCCACCACCCATTACATCATCGCCTTCATAAAACACGGCGCTTTGACCGGGTGCAATTCCTTTTACATTTTCATAAAAACGAACTTTCATTGTTCCATTATCAGGATAGATATTTGACAATGCACCTTTGTCTTTGTACCGGATTTTTGTAGTTGCTTCCATTCCCGATGAAATGAAATCGTATTTAATCAAATTCAATTTGCCAACCACCATTTCATTTTGTTCCAGGTCTTCCTCATCACCGAGCATTACGGTATTGTTATCAGGATCAATCTTGGTTACAAAAACAGGTTTGCCAAATGCTATATCCAAACCTTTGCGTTGCCCGATTGTATAAAAAGGATAACCTTTATGCTGTCCAAGAATTTTTCCCTGTTTATCTATAAAATTTCCACCGGCTACTCTTTCTTCTAAACCATCAACTCTTCTTTTTAAAAAACCACGGTAATCATTATCGGGAACAAAACAAATTTCATAGCTCTCATTTTTCTTAGCCAGTTCGGGATATCCGTAATCATGAGCCATCTGTCTTATCTGTGTTTTTCTATACGGGCCAAGCGGTAATAACGTTCTGCAAAGCAAATCCTGTTGTAAGCCCCACAATACATAACTCTGATCTTTTGTTTCATCCACAGCTTTGCTTACTACATATCTTCCCGTCTCCTGCTGGCGGACTTTTGCATAATGACCCGTAGCAATAAATTCACAATCCAATGCATCAGCCCTTTTTAATAATGCACGCCATTTAATATGTGTATTACAAAGTACACAAGGGTTGGGTGTACGACCTGCTATATATTCATCTACAAAATTTTCAATTACAAAATCGCCAAACTCTTCACGAATGTCCAATATAAAATGTGCAAAGCCATGTTCAACTGCGGCCTGTCTCGCATCATTAAACGAATCAAGATTGCAGCAGCCTGTTTCTTTTTTACTACCACCTGCGGCAGCATAGTCCCATGTTTTCATGGTGATGCCTACCACTTCATACCCTTCTTCATTGAGCATAAGGGCTGTAACGGTACTATCGATACCACCACTCATGGCCACTAAAATTTTTCCTTTTTTACTCATCGGATAAAAAAATTGCAAGGCTGCAAATATACAATGAAAACGCTACCTAGTGGGTTTCTAAATGGGTAGTAATTAAATGTCAGGGTTTTTCTGTTTCAAAAAAGAATATTTGAGTTTTGAGAATCCTGGTGTTATACCAATTTGATTTATAAATTAGTCCAAATTATTCCGGTATTATAAACCTTTACGTGCCCCGGAAAAAGGAGGGGACGTAAGCCACAAAATGCGGGTGGATAAAAAATAATTCAGAAAGAGCAGGTCTTTAAGTTCCATTTTGGTTGATTTTTTAGTCAACCTATATTAACGAGACAATGTTGTAGGAAGTTATTATTGTCCGGCAAGTTTTGATTTATCCTTCTTCAACTTTTTTTCAATGTATGCTTTTAATTCTTCAAAAGACATACCCTGTGTATCAAGACTGATTTTGTCCCGGATGTCACGCATCATTTTTACTGCGTCAAACGTTTTTTGTTTTTTAGTCGTTTCCATATTTTATTAAATCTTTTGGACTTCTTATTTCAATCATTGGAAAACCTAACCGAAGGTTTACTGAATTATATCCTTTTATTCTTTCAAGGTTTACAATGTGTTTAAAATTCCAGCTTGCAAGAACATCAACTTTATTTATTGTCGCTAATGCAATATGCCTGCAATCTTCCAAACTTGTTTTGCCAACCACTTTTTCTGTTATGTATGCGTCTGCAAGTTGGATAGCATCCACTGTCAAAGCAACTCTTTCAAACTTGTCGGCGGAATATTTTTCTAAGAGTTGCCGAACTTGTTCAGGAGCTTCTATTAATTCAAGGTCAAGAAGGTCAGATACTACAAAAACAATTTCATTATTCTCCAAACGCTTAAATAATTCACGGGTAACCTCCTGAAACTCTTCGTCATAATAACCGCCAATTACTGAAGTGTCAATATAAATACGCTGCCTCATTATGAGATAAAGTTAATTAAAAATTGGCCTTGATAGCTGCAAAATTATAGTTTGGCTTTAGCACACCATTGGTATGAGGCGTTGGAATTGTGCTTAACCTAATAACAAGTCTTTCATAATGAAATCTACTTTATTCAGAAAGAGCAGGGCTTTAAATTCCATTTTGGTTGATTTTTTAGTCAACCTATATCAGGACGAGACAGTTATAGACAGTGGTTTTTCGTCATTCTGTCGGGATATATTTTTCTTTGCAATATTTTTCAATTTCAGCGTCATTCAATAAACAATTGTCACAAAATTCTTCTAATTCTTTTTCAGCTGCATTAATATATTTGTCAGTGGCTGTCAAAATTTTTTCAGTTTGTACAATGAATTTTGTAAAGTCCGCATTAATCTTGCAAAGTTTGTCAATAGTTTTAAAATCTAAATCTTTGTATTTGGAAGCAAAAAGAACTTTGCTTTCGTATGGGTTAGCTTTTAGTTCAATTATACCAATTCCGAAGGACTGATTAAGTCTCTTCATTTCGTCATGGAGACTATTGTTTATGTCAAACGCAACTAAATATCCATGATTTGCCCAACTTGAATTTGAAACAGCTTGAAAAAACGATTACTTTAAATCATAGTAAGAATTTATTTACTTTTTTATTTCATAGGAGTTGAGCTTAAATGTGTCATCTCGATTAACTGTTTTTAGGAAAGCTTGACTTGCTTCTGTTTGTAATTTCATGAAAGCAATTCCGACCATATCGGGATGAATCCATTTTTGATGTTTGTCTTTGCTATTGGATGACTTCTCATGAAAAATAGTTTTTGAATCTATACTATGTGTCTTTAGGAAAGTAGCCAATAGTTTATGTAAATCCCTTTCATCAAAGGTTTTTGTTTTGTCATTTTTCTTTACAGTCGCATCTTGGGTTTCAGTTGCGATCACAGATTCCGTTACACCAGTTAAAACGTCAATGCCAATGTTGTGTTCGTTTTTTGTAAGATAGTAAGAAAATGTCCCGCCCTCTCGCTTTATGCGCTTTACTCTTGTATCACCGTTTCTGATGAAGTCGCCAAGTGAAGCTGAAACTGTCGAGCCAGGTGTCTTTCCAGCGCCAAAGTCAAAATATTTTTTGACAATGATATGATTTAATACTTCCGAATAGTTTGTAAGACCGCCGATGTCGTCTAAACTTTTTATTACCGCTTCTTTTAATGTCATTGTCTTGTTGGTTTATTTTATGTAACGATAGACTGACTATCCATTGGCTATAACAGCTGTATTTCAGCTAAAATACGCTACTTTATAATTCAAACAATTTTGTCAGCTTATTTATGGCTGTTAAAAAAAAACGCAATTGCATAAAGTAGCGCAAATACAATTTTCTGTAATCATAAAATGTTTTACTCTCCTTTGCAAATGAGACTATTTTGTCATCTTAATTCGGAACGAGAACTTAAATAGATGATTGGTTTTACGTGGTCTTTATGACAATGCTTTTTATCTTTGGAGTAATATCATCAGTCTATAATTTTAAAGCCATTTGCTTTAGCAAATCTTTTCTGCGAGTCTCTCATCGTTCTTAATATTAAATCCTTTTTGGTTACTATCAACTGTATTTTTTTAAGTTCTTCATCTCTTTTGTCTGCAGTTTCTGCCCTGGCATATTTTACATAGCCGGTATACACAGATTTCATATAAGTAAAATAGTCTATTGCATCTTTTTTGAAATTATCAGCAAACTTTAAATTCGGCGCATTCAGTTCTTTAACTTCTTTCAACTTGGCATCAACAAGACGCTCCATTTTTTCACTTACAAAAGCCATGCTGTCAAAATGCCCGGTGGCAATTAAGTCTTTAGTCTGCGATTCCGTTTTTTGTATTTCAGGTACAAGGCTTTTTTCTTTTCCAACAATCATATCGCTGAATTTTAATCCCTCACCCGTTTTACATGAATAAATTAAAGTGGCAATTGAAATGATAGCTAATACTTTCTTCATAGCTCTTAATTTATTTCTAAGTTAGGATATTAAAATTGGCAGAAAAATTAATTATGATTCCTTAATTGCTTATGATTCCTTAATTTCCGTCCTTAAACAACTGCTATGAAAAAAATTGTACTGGCTTATTGCATAATGGTAAGTGTAAATTGCCTCACCGCTCAGGACTTAAAATATTATTTACCAGAAGGGGTTTCTTACAATCCTTCCATTCCCAAACCAAATGATATCATTTATCACGAAGTAGGAGAATGGCATATCACCCACGACCGGCTAGTAAATTATATGAAAGCCATTGCTACTGCAGCACCGTCAAGAGTGAAATTAGAAACCATGGGATTTACGTATGAGAACCGCCCACAGGTTTTATTAATAATTACATCACCCAAAAATCATCAGCGGCTGGAGGAAATAAGACAACAGCATTTATTATTAAGTGACCCTTCCAAATCTGCAACGGTAAATATTGAAAACATGCCCATCGTTGTCTGGATTGGACATTCCATTCATGGTAATGAACCGAGTGGTGCCAATGCAAGTTTGCTAACGGCTTATCATCTCGCAGCAGCACAGGGAAAAGAAATAGAAGAATTGCTGGACAATGTTGTGATTTTATTTGATCCATCTTTTAACCCCGATGGACTGCAACGTTTTTCTACATGGGCTAATCAAAATAAAAGTAAAAATTTAGTTACGGATCCCAACTCAAGAGAGTTTAATGAAACATGGCCCGGTGGAAGATTCAATCATTATTGGTTTGATTTGAACCGGGATTGGTTGCCCGCAGTGCATGTGGAAAGTCAGAATCGATTGAAATGGTTTCATCAATGGAAACCCAATATTCTTACCGATCATCATGAACAGGGAAGTAATGCCTCTTTCTTTTTTCAACCCGGTGTACCATCAAGAGTAAATCCATTGACACCTGAAAAAAACCAGGAGCTAACAGCAAAGCTTGCAAAATTTCATGCAAAATATTTAGACAAAATCGGGTCATTATATTTTACCAAAGAAAACTATGATGATTTTTATTATGGAAAAGGTTCTACTTACCCTGATATTAATGGCTGCATTGGAATTTTATTTGAACAGGCAAGTTCAAGAGGTCATGCACAGGAAACGGCAAATGGGGTTTTAAAATTTCCGTTTACAATAAAAAATCAGTTTGTAACTGCACTCTCAACGTTGGAAGGTGCAAATGTTTTAAGAAAAGAATTTTTAGAGTGGCAAAGAGAATTTTATGCCCAGCATCCTGCGGATAAAAAAGCGGTTGTTCCATCATCCAATTCAATTAGTGGTTATGTTTTTGGAGATAAGAATGATGAAGCCCGAACTAATTTATTTGTACAAATGCTGCAACGCCACCAGATCGAAATAAATGATTTGGGAGACGGATGGAAAAATAATGATTATGAAAAAGGGAAAGCATTTATCGTTTCTTTAAATCAACCACAAAGCACTTTAGTAAAAGCTATTTTTGAAAATGTAAAAGAATATAAAGACAGTTTGTTCTATGATATTACTGCCTGGAATATGCCGTTAGCTTTTGGAATACCGTTTTCAGCTATAACAAACCAACAAGGAGTTATTGGAAAAAAAGTAGAAACGAATTTATTGGAGAAAGGAGGATCAATTGTTCGGAAATCGAACTATGCTTACTTAATGGAATGGGATGATCTGTATGCACCTGCTGCTTTGAATGAATTATTAGTTGATGAAGTGATTGTAAAAGTTGCTACAAATAATTTTGAAATTCCTGTTTCAGACGGTAATAAAAAATTTGATTATGGCACATTGCTTATACCAGTTGAAATGCAAAAAGAAAATGCTGAACAATTATTTTCAAAACTGTCAAAAATTTCTGCTAAATACAAATTGAATGTTCATTCATTACAAACCGGCAGTTCAATCAATGGAAGCGATCCAGGGTCAAGCAAATTCATTTCCCTTACCAAACCTTCCATTGCAATGCTTGCAGGGAATGGTGTAAATGCAACGGATGCTGGTGAAGTTTGGCATTTATTAGATCAACGAATGAATATGCCTTCCACTCATTTGGATCAAACAATTTTTAACCGGGTTGATATTTATAAATACAATACGATTATTATGGTCGGAGGTACGTATGCCGAGTTGAATAAAGAAAAATTAAAAACATGGGTGCAGGCAGGTGGCACATTAATTTTATTGGAAGAAGCGGTAACATGGGCAGCACAAGCCGGAATAAGCGATGTGAAATTTAAAAAAGCAAAACAACCCGTTGACAGTACACAAAGACTTACTTACATACAAAGAGAGCAGGTAGATGGTGCCCAACAAATGAGTGGAGCCATTTTTGGCGCCGATGTGGATTTGACACATCCATTAGCTTATGGGTATAATCAAAGCACGGTTAGTTTATTTAAAGCCAACAAAGTGTATATGGAGAAAAGTAAAAATGTATATGCCACTCCTTTTTATTATAAAGATAAACCGCTGCAAAGTGGTTGGATAAGTCAGCAAAATTTAGATGCAATAAGAAACTCGGCAGCCGTAATTGTAAATTCTGTTGGCAATGGCCGGGTTATAAATATTGCGGACAATCCAAACTTCCGTGGCTTCTGGCTGGGCGGTACCAAGCTATTTATGAATGCAATATTCTTTGGAAGAATTATAGATGCAGCGAGTGGGAGAGTAGAATAGCTGATTTTTAAAATTTTTGTAACTTAGAGTTATGGATGTAAAAGAACCAATCGTTGCATACGGTAAAAAAAAATTTACCATTCAGGAATATCTTGAATTTGAAAAAGCTTCTTTGGAAAGACATGAGTTTTATAAAGGAGAAATTTTTGAAATGCACGGGCATGGAGATTTTCTTGCAATGTCGGGTGCCGGAAATACTCACAATATTATTTTTGCAAATTTATTTGGAGAGTTAAGAATTAAATTAAAAGGCAAATCATGCCAGCCTTACGGTCCGGATCTGCGGGTAAATATCCCCGAAAACACATTATATACGTATCCGGATATTTCTGTTTTATGTGGCGATCTTAAAAAATCTGCCGATGATGAGGATACCGTAATACAACCGACTTTGCTTTTTGAAATTCTTTCACCATCAACAAAAAATTATGACCGGGGTGAAAAATTTATGTTGTACCGTGATATTCCGACATTGAAAGAATATATTCTTGTTGACACAAAAACAATTCATATTGAAGTATTCCGTCTCAATAGTACCGGACATTGGGAGCTCGAAGAGTATAATTTATTAAATGACAATCTTGATTTACCATCCATACAGATATCTATCCCCCTTTTAGATATTTATGAACGAACAAAAATTACAGAAGCCAGTTCCTGATTTCAAATGTGCAAAAAAATACCACTTAAGAGGTAGGTTCCGTATTTACAAATAATCCTATCTTGCCCCTGTTAATAATATTTATGTACGTTTAAATTTGAGCACTATGATTAAGTTACAAGTTATCGGACACCTCGGCAAAGATTGCGTGGTAAACACAGTAAACAGTAAAAACGTTATCAACTTTACTGTTGCACATTCAGAAAAGTACAAGGACAGTCAAGGCGTAAACCAGGAAAAAACAACCTGGGTTGATTGCGCATACTGGACAGACCGTACTGCTATTTCTCCGTATCTGTTGAAAGGACAATTAGTTTTTGTAGAAGGAAGCCCGGAAGTAAGATCATTTACAAGAAATGATGGAACTGCTGGTGCATCGCTTTCAATGCGGGTAAGAGATATTCAATTATTGGGCGGTCGTAAAGATGGCGGAGGCTTGCCTCAGCAGCAAACACAATCTCAACCAATGAGTGAACCTTCAATGGCAGCTGCACCTATCAGTGAAGCTTCAGACGATTTACCGTTTTAATTTTTTATAAACACTAGTTCTGCAAGCCTCCCGATTTATCGGGGGGCTTTTATTTTAAACCTTTACTGTATCTTCAAAATATGAAGTGGAAGCATTTTTATTTTTTCCTGTTAGCAATCATTGAATTCTTTTTGTTGAGTGGAATTCAGGCTCAAAATAAAACGGTTGTAACAGATGTACTCGTAATTGGCGGAGGCGTAGGCGGCACTGCTGCCGCAATACAATGTGCAAGATTGGGAGTGAAAACAATTTTAATAGAAGAAACATCCATGCTTGGCGGTATGATGACTGCTGCCGGAGTGAGTTGTACAGATGGAAATGATGAGTTGCCCTCGGGCATGTGGCAGGAATTCAGGCAAGCATTATATAAACATTATGGAAAAAATAAATTAAACAGCGGATGGGTAAGTAATACCAATTTTGAACCCCATGTAGGTGACAGTATTTTTAAATCATGGTCTGCCAAGGAAAAAAGCCTTCAGGTGTTTTATAACTTCCGGATAATTAAAATTAAAACAACCGGAAAAAAAGTTAACGGTGCTGAGTTTATTGACAATCATGGTAATTTTTTAATCATTAAATCAGTAGTTGTAGTTGATGGTACAGAATCAGGCGATGTGTTTGCAAAAGCCGGAGCTGCTTATGATTTGGGAATGGATGACCCGAAACTAAGCGGTGAAAAAGAAGCAAGGGAAAAAAATAATATTATTCAGGATCTTACATGGGCTGCCATATTAAAAGATTACGGGCCGGGTACTGATAAAACAATTTCCCGTCCTTTAAATTATGATTCAACTAAATATTTCTGCAGTACTTCTGATGCACCCTGCAATGGCAAGCCTTATATTTTTAATACAAAGAAAGTGTTGGATTATGGCAAACTTCCCCGTTCAGCCGGTGCAAAGTTTGATAAATATATGCTCAACTGGCCACCGCATGGCAATGATTATTATCTGAACGTGGTGGAAGAAAGCTACGAACAACGAGCTGTGAGCTATGAGCAAGCAAGACAACAGACTTTTGGTTTCATTTATTTTTTGCAAACACAACTCGGCATGAAACATATCGGTCTTGCGGATGATGAATTGAATGGTGGCATGGCATTAATACCTTATAATCGTGAAGGAAGAAGAGTGAAAGGAATCGTACGTTTAAATATTAATCATTTAAAAAATCCATACGATTATAATTTATTCAGAACAGGGATAGCGGTTGGCGATTACCCGGTGGATCATCATCATGCACAATATCCGGGAAAAGTTCCTGAGATAGAGTTTCCAAATATTCCGGCATTCAATATTCCATTGGGGTGTTTAATCCCAGAAAAAATTGATGGATTAATTGTTTGTGAAAAAGGAATTTCAGTTTCCAATATTGTAAATGGAAGTACAAGATTGCAGCCGGTGGTTTTATTAACCGGGCAGGCAGCCGGTGTATTAGCTGCATTAAGTATAAAAAATAGAAAGCAACCCAGGCAGATAAATGTAAGAGTAGTACAACAAGAATTACTGAAACTAAAATGCTATCTCATGCCATTTGTTGATGTAAAACCCAATGACCCTCATTGGGAGGCAATACAAAAAGTGGGAGCAACCGGAATATTAAAAGGAATTGGAAAAGCTGAAGGCTGGGCGAATAAAATGTTTTTTTATCCGGATAGTACAATGACAATTACTGAAATAGAAAATAGACTTAAATTATTACCAGGGTTTAAAGAAAATCTCAGCAATAGTAAAGAAAAGATCACTTTGGATAATATAGTTGGAATTTTTAATAAAATTCATACATATTTTAAAAAATGCTGCAATGGTATAGATGTTCAAATGACCAAAAATACTTTTAATGATGAAAGATTGAATAATATGGGATTGCAACTTCTTGATAAATCAAAAGCTCTAAGTCGAAAAGAAATCACAGCAATTATTTCTTATGAGTTTGACTTTTATGGTTGGTTTGATGTTGATAATAAAGGACGACTGGTGCTGCCCAAATTTGGAATTCAATATTCCAAAATACCCGAAGTGAAAAAGGAGGAGTACCCTATAAAGTATTAGTCGTATTGATAGATGGTTTTATAAAGCCTTAAGGGGATATAAGTTTTTATCGTTTCTTTGCCCATGCCCAATCTATTATTTACTTACCATCAACTTTATGAATTCACTAAAACCATTTTACAAAAAATTGGTTGCAGTGAAAAAGATGCAACCACTGCAACAAAGGTTTTACTCTCTGCCGATTTGCGTGGTATAGATTCTCATGGTATTGCACGCCTAAGTGGTTATGTCCGTTTATGGGATGTAAAAAGAGTAAACTCTACTCCAGAATTAAAAATTATTCACGAAACTCCGTCAACTGCTGTTGTAGATGGCGATAGCGGATTGGGATTAGTGGTGGCACCTTATGCAATGCAGGTTGCCATTGATAAAGCAAAAAATGTTGGTACGGGTTGGGTAAGTGTGCAAAATAGTAATCACTTTGGTATTGCAGGTTACCATGCTATGATGGCTTTGGAACATGATATGATTGGCATTGCATTAACGAATGCAAGTCCTTTAGTTGCTCCAACATTTTCTATCGAACGATTATTGGGAACAAATCCTATTTGTGTTGCTATACCTGCAGGAGATGAACCACCCTTTGATGCGGACATGGCAACAACAACTGCTGCAAATGGTAAATTAGAAATTCTACAACGTAAAAGTGGAGTTGCACCTTTGGGATGGATACAAACCAAAGAAGGTAAACAATCAACTGACCCGCATGAATTGAAAGCAGGCGGTGCATTATTACCATTAGGTGGCGATCGGGAGCATGGCAGTCATAAAGGTTATGCCCTCGGCGCTATTGTCGATATTTTTTCTGCTGTATTAAGTGGCGCAAACTATGGTCCATGGGTTCCACCATTTCCTGCTTATGTGCCTATGCCAGATGAACAACCGGGTAAAGGGATCGGGCATTTTTTCGGTGCTATGCGGATAGATGCTTTCAGACCTGCAGATGATTTTAAAAAGAATATGGATAAATGGATTAAACGATTTCGTTCTGCAAAAACAATTGATAACGAAAAAAAAGTATTAATTCCCGGTGACCCCGAAAGAGAAATGGAAACAGAAAGAATGAAAAATGGAATTCCTCTACTGAAGCCGGTGATTGATGATTTAAAATTTTTGAGCGAAAAATTTGCAGTGGATTTGTAATATCGAATCTCTCTGTGTAACTCATTTTCTCTGTGCCCCTGCCTGCCGGCAGGCAAGTCTGTGATGAAAAATCCAGAATGAATTTCCGGGTTGTTTAAAAGATCGGCTGAGTCTCAGTTTGAAATTTCGAATTATCAGACTCTTGTCATTCCGAAAATGGTGAATTTATGACACACCGTTTAATAGGAAAAAATAGTTGAGGAATCTCAAACCGTAATGACTGTATGAGATTCCTCGCTTGGATTCTTTTAATTTAATGAATCATTAATTTAGGCTCGGAATGACAAGACTCCGAAGGTTTGATGATTTGTTACTAAAATTAAACTGATACACGAATTTAGATTGGAGTCTAACATTTGTTATCAACCTTGAAACTTATCTTTGACCACCAAAAAAAATTATTGAAAAGATGAAAGTGATGAAATTCGGCGGTACATCCGTAGGCAAACCCGAAAGGATGCAACAGGTTGCAAACTTAATTACAAAAGACAGCGAAGAAAAAATAGTCGTGCTAAGTGCATTAAGCGGCACCACTAATGCATTGATAAATATTGGAGAGGCACTGGCTACCGGAGATCGGAAACTTACAAAAGAACATAT
>JANLSA010000453.1:0-5217 GCA_031362085.1 Bacteroidota bacterium
TCTTTTACAAAACCATACCCACCGTGTATCTGTACAGCTTCAGTAGCTGTCCACATGGCGGTTTCACTTGCAAAAACTTTTGCCATTGAGCTGCTGAGTGTATAATCTATTTTATTATCTTTTTCCCAGGCTGCTTTTAAACAAAGCAATCTTGCAGCTTCAATTCTTGTCGCCATATCGGCCAGTTTAAAAGCGATTGCCTGATGATTCATTATTTCTGTACCAAAAGCTTTTCGTTCTTTAGAATATTTCAATGCCAGTTCATAAGCACCACTTGCAATACCCAATGCCTGTGATGCAATTCCGATTCTGCCACCGGCCAATGTTTTCATTGCAAACGTAAACCCAAAACCATCTGCTCCCACTCTGTTTTCTTTTGGCACTTTTACATCCTGAAACATGATACTATGTGTATCGCTTCCCCGAATACCCAATTTATTTTCTTTAGCACCAACCGTTACACCTGCCCATTTTTTTTCTACAATAAAAGTATTAATACCCCGACTTCCTTTTGCTGCATCTGTTTGTGCCATTACTAAATAAACAGAAGCAGAATTTCCATTGGTTATCCAGTTTTTTGTTCCATTCAATAAATAATAATCGCCCATATCTTCTGCTGTAGTCCGCTGGCTTGTTGCATCACTTCCTGCTTCCGGTTCACTCAATAAAAATGCGCCGATATATAATTCTCCATCTTTTTTACCCTGGGCCAATGGAGTAAGATATTTTATTTTTTGTTCTTCAGAACCGTATGCTTCAAGTCCATAACAAACCAAACTGTTATTTACACTCACCACTACACTTACACTTGCATCTATTTTACTTATTTCTTCCATTGCTAATACATAGCTGATACTATCCATGCCTGCACCGCCATATTTCGGATCCACCATTATGCCCAAAAAACCCAGATCAGCTAATTTCATTACCTGTTCTTTGGGAAATTTTTGATGCTCATCCCTTTCAATTACTCCCGGTAAACAATCCTGTTGTGCAAAATCACGGGCTGCCTGTTGTATCATTTTATGTTCTTCGCTCAATTCAAATAACATATTGCATAATTTTGGGGGTAAAGATAGGAGCAAATGGGAGAATGTTATTAGTTCATTAAAATCTAATTGATCTGTATTATTTTAATTTACTTTGAATACGAAATCTAATTATATACATATGAAATATTTATTATTTTTTTGCTGCTTTGCAGTATCTAATTCCTGTACTTCTCAACCCGTACCTACACCACCAATTACACAGGAAAAAAAAATATTGGCAGGGGCAGAAAGAATAAACGTTTACCTGCCTTTAATAAAAGGAAAAAAGGTTGGACTGTTTGCTAATCATACTTCTGTTGTAGGAAATACTCACCTTGTTGATACATTAAGAAAATTGGGAGTTGACTTCAGGGTAATCTTCGGGCCCGAACATGGCTTCAGAGGCACTACGCCGGATGGTGTAAAAATCACCGATTATAAAGATGAACAAACAGGTATCCCTGTTGTTTCACTTTATGGCAGCAAAAGAAAACCAACTGCTGAAGATATAAAAGACGTTGATGTTTTGATTTTTGATATACAGGATGTAGGAACAAGATTTTACACCTATATATCTTCTATGCAGGAATTCCTTGAAACTGCATTGGAAAATCATAAACCTTTGATTATTCTAGACCGGCCTAATCCGAATGGATTTTATGTGGATGGTCCTGTACTGGATATGAAATTTAAAAGTTTTGTGGGTATGCAGCCCATTCCTATTAATTATGGAATGACGATGGCTGAGTATGCAATGATGCTGTTGGGTGAAAAATGGTTATCGGAAAAAGCCAATGCAATTCATGCATACAATATAACCACAACGCCAACAGCTGACACAGCTTTTCATGTACAGTTTATAAAATGCCAGGGATATACTCACAAAAGTAAATATGTGCTGCCTGTAAAGCCCTCACCTAATTTGCCCGATATGCAATCCATTTATCTCTATCCTACCAATTGCCTGTTTGAAGGAACTGCTTTGAGTGAAGGCCGTGGCACTGCAAAACCATTCCAGTATATTGGTCACCCATTATTGCCCAACAATCTTTTTTCTTTTACCCCCAATCCGAATGCGGGTTCAAAAAATTCAAAACATTTCGGGAAAACCTGTTATGGCTGGAATTTTGGTGGTACTGTGGAAGAAGTGCTGAAAAAAACAAGTAGGAAAATTCAATTGCAGTGGCTCATTGATGCTTATAAATTATTCCCTCAAAAAGATAGTTTTTTCCTTAAATCAAATTCATTCAACCGGCTCTCCGGAACAGATGTACTGATGCAGCAGATAAAAGAAGGGAAAAATGAAGATGAAATAAGAAAAAGCTGGGAACCGAAGTTGAGTGAGTTTAAAATTATCAGGAAGAAATATTTGTTGTATGAAGATTTTGAATAATCATCTTTAATTTACAAACTGCCGATTATATTATCTTCGCTTCAGTAAGCCTCCAAATAAGTTTAAAGGAGTTTTAAATTTCAAATGCAATTGAAAAAATTTCAAGAATTGAGAATCGTTTTTATGGGCACACCAGAATTTGCTGTTGCCTCATTAGATGCATTAGTAACTTCGGGTTGTAATATCGTTGGAGTTATCACTGCTCCGGATAAACCTGCAGGAAGAGGTATGAAACTAAATCAAAGTGCTGTAAAAAAATATGCTGTTGAGCATGGGCTAAAAACACTACAACCGGAAAAATTAAAGAACCCGGAATTTCTTTCAGAATTAAAATTGCTCAATGCCGATTTACAAATTGTAGTTGCCTTCCGCATGTTACCAGAAACAGTTTGGAATATGCCGCCAATGGGAACTGTAAATCTTCATGGAAGTTTGTTGCCAGAATATCGGGGTGCTGCACCCATCAATTGGGCGGTGATTAACGGTGAAAAAGAAACCGGTGTAACCACTTTCAAACTGAAACATGAGATAGATACCGGTAATATTTTATTACAGGAAAGTTTTCCAATTGGTGATGACGATACAGCTGGCGATGTACATGATAAAATGAAATTGATTGGAGCAAATCTTTTGGTTAAA
This sequence comes from Bacteroidota bacterium, assembly GCA_031362085.1. Taxonomy (GTDB): domain Bacteria; phylum Bacteroidota; class Bacteroidia; order Chitinophagales; family Chitinophagaceae; genus VBAR01. The sequence continues at coordinate 3,064 of JANLSA010000453.1, forward strand.
ACGGTAAAAGGATTAGCTGATGGTTCATTAAAAGAATCTCCACAAGACTCACAACTAACAACTGACAACTCACACCTAAAACATGCCCCGAAAATAAATTTAGAAACCTGTCGAATCAACTGGAGTGATCCGGTTGAAAAAACACATAACCTGATACGCGGTCTTAGTCCCTATCCTACCGCTTTTACAATTTTGAATGAGAAGATGCTAAAAATCTATCGCTCCAAAATGGAAGTTATATTTCCCGAAAATTCTGAAGGTGATTATAAAACTGACGGCAAATCTTTTTTAAAATTTACCTGTGCCAACGGTTATTTACACGTACTCGAAGTGCAAATGGAGGGAAAAAAGAAAATGAGTGTAGAAGAATTTCTGCGGGGATTCAGGTTTACGGGCAACACATAAAATTTCAAATAGTAAATCACAAGAAACAAATAAAATTCAATGCAAATATCAAAAGATAAATAACAAACGAAATAGATAGTTTGATTTGTTTTTTGATTTTTGGATCTTGGTTCTTTCTCCTGATTAATAACTCACCTTTACGATAAATTTATCAACATCGGTAACACCTAAATTTGATGCTGCAGCATTGCTAATCCGAATATTCAAACCTTTGTTTAAATTAATGCCTTCCATTTGCCCAAGCACTTTTGCAAATACAGTTTTATTAGTTGATGGATTCGTAATTTTTACTATCGTTCCGGTTTGTACACCATCAATCAATAAATAATATTTAGCATCGGTCCAGCCACTTGCAGTTTTAAAAATTCCTGCCGTAACTGTTTCATCTTTTGCTACAGGCTGCTGTTTTGTTTGTTGTTCAAAATGCCATTTAAAAAAGCCCTGGTCACTTGTTTCTTTTTGTACAGCCGGCATTGGGGCTACTTTGGTTTCTGTTTGTTTTATTTCAACAGGCTTTATTTCATCTTTCTTTATTTCAACTGGCTTGTTTTCTTCTTTTTTTATTTCAGTTGGTGGTAGTTCTACTGGCTTTACAACCTCAGCTTTTTCTATTTTAACTGCATCTGGCTTTGGCTTTTCCGTTACTTTTTTTTCTATAACAACAGCAGGCGTTGCATTCATTTCTTTTGAAACAAAATAACCAACCACAAGCTTAGTCCCAAAATTTACATTATCGCTATTGAGGTTATTCCATGCTCTTAAATTTTCCAGCGAAACTTTATTATGAATGGTACTTACCCGGAATAATCCTTCCTTCTCTCCAACTTTATAAACTACGGGCACACCGTTATTATTTTGTTGGTTAAAATTTGTATCCGTCAATGGAATTTTTATTATCTGCCCCAGCACTAACCCTTTTGAAAAATCTAAAGAATTATATTTTGCAAGATGACGGGGATGTATATTATATAATCTTCCTAATGAAAACAAACCTTCTTTTGGGGAAACAGTATGTTCTATAAAAAGTCCTTTGTCACTATTTTTAACCCATAATTCAGTTGATTGAGCCAGTATAAATATTGGTAACGCAACGGTTAAGCTGATTAGGGAAATTATTTTTTTCATACCGAAAAATTTGGGTTACAAAGATGCAGCATTTTCAAATGAGTGTCTTCATTTATCTTTTAGAATTCTCAATTCCTTAGGGTAATAATTGTTTACCCGGTTGGGAAGCATGTTTACCCAGCCTAAAGGATGATTTTCAAAGCAAATAAGTTGCCAGCCTTTGGTATTTGTTTCAACATTAAAATCTTTTTTCTGTAAATATTGAATTGCCTGATCCGTGTTGAGCAGAACCCGGTTCACAGAATCTGAAATCAAATGACTCATAGCAAGTGCATGTGCCGGTATCATTTTATTCCGCATTAACTCTCCGGCTTTTACACCAAAATAAGAAACCCGCAGGTTTGAATTCAGAAAATTTATATCGGTCAGTAAATATTTATTTACGGCATACACACCATCAAATCCATTTACAAATGACAAATCATCCGTTACAATACAAAACTGTTTTACAAATTCAATTTCTTTTTTAGAAACTTCAGTCAAATTTTTTATAGCTCTCCGATTTTCTGCATCACTGCCTTCTGTTTTTTTAAATACAGCAATATAAAAACCTTCGCCCAAAATTTTATATGGCCAAAAACGATAACCATAAGAACTTCCAACAATCCCGGTGTTTTCCTCAAT
>JANLSA010000019.1:0-4982 GCA_031362085.1 Bacteroidota bacterium
TGTACGGAACAGTTGGGGAAATAAATATCCTTTAATTACAAAGGCACAAGTAAAAGCTTTAAGAAAATAAAACCAGGAATTCATGAGAATTTCTGGTTTAAAATAAAAAATAATTTATTGATTAAATTTCCTCAATATTAAAAGGCAGTTTACGGATTCGTTTTCCTGTTAAATTAAAAATTGCATTACACAAAGCCGGAGCAAATGGGGGCAGACCGGGTTCTCCAACGCCTCCTGGCCTTTCATCGTTATCCATAATATGCACTTCAATTTCTCCAATATCATTAATACGTGGCATTTTGTATTGATGAAAATTGGTCTCCACAGCTTTGCCATCTAAAAAATGAGTTTCGTGAATAACTGCCGCTCCTAAGGCCATAATAATACTTCCTTCTACCTGTGCCCGGACAATATCAGGATTTACATACCAGCCACAATCCATTACCGCAATTACCTTATCAATTTTTAATTTACCGGCTGCATTTTTAGAAACCTTTACGGCCTCACCAACAATACTTTTAAAACATTCAGTAACAGCAATACCCCAACCATCATTTTTACCTTTTGTTTTCCAATTTGTTTTTTCTTCCAGCACTTCCAATATTGCACGATATCGTTCACCACCACCTAAATGATTTTTTCTGAACTCCAGCGGATCTTTTCCGGCTGCATGTGCCATTTCATCTATAAAACTATCATAGGCAAAACCATTAGTAGAAGAATACACTGAACGCCACCACATCACCGGTATAGGCGATTCTGTTGGAACATCTGCAAAACCATAATGCGGTATTGATGTAAAATATTGTTCAGGGAAACCTTCGGTGTTACTGGTGTTATATGTTGACTTATCAGGATTGGGCGACCATTGATGATCCATATTTTGTGCAGCCATTTTTGATTGGAAACTGATAATCTTTCCGTCTTTATCCAAACCACCTTTACATTCATATACTGCACCCGGCCGGAAAGGCCCCTGTATCATATCATCTTCCCGTGTCCATACTACTTGTACAGGTGCTTTTATTTCTTTGGAAATTAAAACTGCTTCTGATGTATAATCGGTAAATGCTTTACGGCCAAATCCACCACCAAGGAAAGTCATGTTGACTGTAATTTTTTCCGGCGGCATTTTTAAAAGCTGACTTAAATCTCCCTGTATCCAGTCAGGTGCCTGGATAGGTCCCCACACTTCACATTTATCATCTTGGTAATGGGCTGTGCAGTTAAGTGGCTCCATGCAACTATGCGTTTCGTAGGGAGTTTCATAAATTGCTTCTACTTTTTTTTCTGCCTTTTGAAAAGCAGCTTCTGTATTTCCACCGGCACGTTGCGATAATCCTGGTTTTTTTAAATCATCTTTCATACGTGCATACAATTGCTCTGTACTTATATGTTCAAAGCCACTATCATCCCATTCTACTTTCAATGCTTTGCGTCCCTGCATTGCTGCCCATAATGAATCTGCAACTACTGCCACTCCTTCCCGCTGATTTGCAAAAACGGGCATCAGTATTTTAAAAACATGTTTTACGCCAGCTACATTTTTAGTGGCGGAATCATCAAAGCTTTTTACTTTTCCATGAAAACGTGGATTACGTTCTACTACTGCATACATCATCCCGGGTATTCTTAAATCCTGGCCAAATATGGCCTTCCCATTTATTTTATCCGGATTATCCTGTCTCACTAATGGCTTACCAATAATTTTATAATCAGCCCTGTCTTTTAACCGAACATTTTTCGGAGGCGTTAATTTGGAAGCATCTTCAACTAAATCACCATATCCAATTTTTTTACTACTTGAACGATGAAATACATTTCCTTCTTCTGCATAACATTCCGATTTATTTACACTCCATTTTTTTGCTGCTGCTTCTATCAGCATTTCTCTTGCAGTAGCGCCGGTACGAAGTAATTGCTTATAGGCTTCTCTCACGGTAGAACTACCTCCTGTACTCTGGCTTCCATATTTACCCGGATTTGAAGGGGCAAATAAAATAGTTACATGGTCAAGATTAACTTCCAGTTCTTCGGCAATAATTTGAGGCACTGATTGAAAAGAACCCTGCCCCATTTCAGCACGATGATTCATAAGTGTAACTTTCCCGGATTTATCAATGGATATCCAGGAAGTCAGTTCTACACTCTGTGCATCAGCAGTTGCTGCTGTAAAAATTTCTCCTTCTTTTGCCCATGCCGGGGTTGCATACCCAATGGTTAATGCTGCACCAGTCATACCGGTAAGCCGGATAAAATTTCTGCGAGATAAGTTTTTATCTATGGATTTCATTTCAATTAAATTTAGTTGGATGAAGTTTTAGTCATCATTTTAGCAGCGGTCTTTACAGCTTTGCGAATACGGGGATAGGTACCACAACGACATATATTTCCCTGCATGGCTGTATCAATATCCTGGTCTGTTGGATTGGGATTTCGTTTTAGTAAAGCTGCCGCTGCCATTAATTGTCCACTCTGGCAATAACCACATTGAGGTACCTGTTCTGCAATCCATGCTTCTTGTAAAGGGTGTGAATTATTTTCAGATAATCCTTCAACCGTTGTAATTTTTTGTGTAGCTGCCGCTGAAACCGGTATTGAGCAAGAACGAACAGGGTTCCCATTCAAGTGAACTGTACAAGCTCCGCATTGTGCAATACCACAACCGTATTTGGTCCCGGTAAGATTTGCAAGTTCACGGATAGCCCAGAGTAAAGGCATTTTGGGGTCGGCATCAACTTTATAAGTTTTTCCGTTAATTGATAAATTGTAAATAGCCATGGCAAATTTGTTTTGGATAATAATGTAAGTTATAAAAATTAAATAGACGAAAAGAAAATTTTTTAAGTTACTATACCCGGTTATTAAAATTGAATTTGCATAAATTGTATTGGTATTAAATCTTTAAATAAATAGTAAATTACAAACCTGGCCGGGTTCTGATTTATTTAACCTATCACTTTAATTTTGATGAAAGAGATTCATGAAATACTATTGTCTTTTGATAAAACAAAACAACAGGGCCAAAGAACTGCACTCGCTTCTGTTGTTCATCTGGATGGTTCATCTTACCGCAGACCCGGTGCCAGGATGCTGATAAATGATGAAGGCATGTTAACAGGAGCTATCAGCGGCGGATGCCTTGAAGGCGATGCATTACGGAAAGCGTTGCTGGTAATTGCACAACAATATTCTAAACTCGTAACTTATGATACAACCGACGAAGAAGATGTTTCGGTTGGTGTGCAATTAGGATGTGCAGGAATTATACAGGTTCTTTTTGAACCTATTGATGTAAATGCAAAAATTAACCCGATTAAACTTTTACAAAAGGCAATTGCCAGGCGGCAAAAATCTGTCCTGGTTACTTTATTTTCCACCGAAGAAAAAAATAAACCACAGGTTGGAACCTGCCTGTTGCTGGAAGAAGATAATACGATTACGGGTGATATTCCCTTTGCAAGTATCAAAGAACTGGTGATGAATGATGTAATGCTTGCAATGAAAACTCAAACATCATCATTTAAAAAATATATTTCCGAAGAACAATCAATAACGGCTTTCATAGAATTTTTGCAACCCCCTATTTCGTTGGTAGTAGTGGGTGCAGGCAATGATGCAATTCCATTGGTTAATATCGCCGATATGATTGGTTGGGAAGCAAGAGTTGTTGATGGTAGAAATACACATGCAAAACGGAAACGCTTCGCAAGTGCCTGCCAGGTACTGGTGAGTAAACCTGAACATGTTTTGGAGCAGATACCCATTGATGAATTAACCGTATTTGTGCTTTTAACTCATAACTATAATTATGACCTTGCTATGCTGAAAGTGTTGCTTGAACGTAATGTGACTTATATTGGTTTATTGGGGCCCAAGAAAAAATTAAACAGCATGTTAGATGAATTGAAAAAGCAGGGAATGAAAATAACTAATAAGCAATTGAATTCTATTTATAGCCCGGTAGGATTAGAAATTGGCGCTGAAACAGCTGAAGAGATTGCACTAAGTATCATCAGTGAAATTAAAGCTGTATTTGCGGGTAAAAAAGGAATGTCCTTAAGGGATAGTCATGATTTTATTCATTCAAGATTATTTACAGAAATAGAAAACAGAAAAATACATTAATGGCGACTTTAACGAATGAAAAATTTGCTATTGTAATTCTTGCTGCGGGAACATCTGCAAGATTAGGTAGTCCTAAACAATTGTTAACTTACAAAGGCAAAACTTTATTAAGTCATGCAGTTGATGCTGCTTTGGAAACAGGTTGCCAATCTGTTTTTGTTGTTCTCGGGGCAAATATTGATTTGCTGAGGAGAGAATTGAAAAATAAACCAGTCATCATTGTCGAAAATCTCGGCTGGCAGGAAGGAATAGCTTCTTCCATACGTTGCGGATTAGAAAATATTACAAAGACGATACTCAAGCCGGATTGTGTTATTTTTATGGTTTGCGACCAGCCTTATGTAACCAGTTCTTTATTATTAAAATTATCAGAAAAAAGAAAAGAAACCGGTTTGCCAATTATAGCAAGCAGCTACAATGATAAAACAGGAATACCGGCATTATTTCATAAAATCTTTTTTTCTGCATTGATGGAATTAACAGGAAATAAAGGTGCCAGGAAATTAATTGCGGATAACCAAGATAAAGTTGCAACAGTTTCATTTCCGAAAGGCATAACAGATATTGATACGAAAGAAGATTATAAAAAATTAGTTTCATGAAATTTTTATTAATAACCAAATAAACAGACTCTAAAGCCCCTCTCTGCAAGGAGAGGGGTTGGGGTGAGGCTAAAAAAAGAAAATGATAATTGACGGATTCAACAGGGTGCATAATTATCTCCGCATTTCCATGACGGATAACTGCAACCTGCGTTGATTTTATTGTATGCCGGAAGAGGATTATGAATTTACTCCCTCCAGCAGGCTGATGCAACCTGATGAAATAGAATCCATCGCTAAAAAATTTGTATC
>JANLSA010000038.1:0-6979 GCA_031362085.1 Bacteroidota bacterium
AACTGCATATTCAACCAAATTTGCCAAATCATGTTTCACTTGTTTAATATCATTCTCTAAACCTTTTATCTGATCATTCAGATCGTCAATATCTAATTTATAAATACGCCGAACTGGTTTTTCTGTCAGCTTGATTATATCTTCCCGTGTAATTTCTCTTTTTAATATTTTCTTGAATGGCTTAAATGCATCGTCAATTGCTTCTAATACTTTATCCCAGGTAGCATGTTTTTTTTCTAATTCTTTATATATTTTTTCTTCAAAGAATATTTTTTCTAACGAAGTGTAATGCCATTTCTCCTGCAGTTCATTTAACTTAATTTTCAGTTCCTGTTCTAATAAATTTTTTGTATGATCGCAGGAAAGTTTAAGTAACTCTGTTACCGTAAGAAACTGCGGTTTATCTTTTACAATTACACAGGCATTGGGAGAAATCGAAATTTCACAATCCGTGAATTTATACAACGCATCCATCGTAATATCGGGAGAAATGCCGGGGGCAAGATCTACCTGTATCTCAACTTCAGCAGCCGTATTATCTGTTACTTTTTTAATTTTAATTTTCCCTGATTCATTTGCTTTTACAATACTATCCATTATCTGTGTGGTAGTAACACCATACGGCACACTCCGGATTGCCAATGTTTTTTTATCCAGTTCTTCAATATGTGCCCGCACTTTTACTTTACCACCCCGTTTGCCCTGGTTATATTCTTCTACATCTATTTGTCCACCTGTTTGAAAATCGGGAAACAATTCAAATCGCTTACCTCGCAAATGTTTTATAGTAGCATCGATGAGTTCACAAAAATTATGTGGAAGAATTTTTGTAGATAACCCAACTGCTATTCCATCTGCACCTTGTGCCAATAGCAACGGAAATTTCATAGGTAATGTAACGGGTTCATTCTTTCTTCCATCATAACTTAGTTGCCATTCGGTTGTCTTTGCATTGAATGCAACTTCCAAAGCAAACTTGCTTAAGCGGCCTTCAATATAACGAGGAGCCGCTGCATCATCTCCGGTTCTCACATCGCCCCAGTTTCCCTGCGTTTCTATCATTAAATCTTTTTGACCAATATGCACAAGTGCATCACCTATACTTGCATCACCATGCGGATGATACTGCATTGTTTGCCCAATAACATTCGCCACTTTATTAAAGCGACCGTCATCCATTTCTTTCATGGCATGCAGAATACGGCGCTGTACGGGCTTTAATCCGTCTTCCACATTCGGCACTGCCCGTTCAAGTATTACATAGGAAGCATAATCCAAAAACCAAGTTTTATACTGGCCATGAATACCGGAATCATTTTTTTCCACACTGGATAGAGATTTACTTTTTGACATTTCAGATCTATAATTTTTAATATGATCATTGAGCATTTTTTTCATCAACTACTTCACCAGCATTAGCTCCTGCTTTCCTTACATCAAACTCTTTCCAACTGCTGGTAACATTTCCGGTTGTTTCAATTTTGCCCTCAGCTATTAAGTGTTTTATGCGCCACATAAGATATACATCCCCGGTTTTTATTTTCATACGATGCAATGTGTTGGATAATAATCGCCATGCCTTTTGCCATTCAGAAGTAATATTTTTCATAATCTCTGCATCATAAAATGCGGCTTCTTTGCCAGCAATCTTTTTCCCACCTTCTAAAATCCGAACCGTTGCATTTTCTTCTACTATTTTTTTCCATTCATCAGGATCCACTTCAAATTCACTAAGTGTTATGGGTCTTGCCAGTTTTTTTGCCTTCACTGCCTCTTTAGGCAAAATTTCATGAATAGTTGTTGGATAAAATATTTGTCCTTTATCATTTATAAAAGGAAGATTGTTTAAATAAAGAATCATAATTCTTCCCTGGTAATTTCTTAATTGAGGCATCAACCAAAAGTATCCGGTTACATCATGTTGATTTTGTCCCATCCATATCCATGCTTCCAACGATTCGTCTGCTTCCAGTTTTTCTATTAATTGTATTACTGTTTCTCTGTCATCAAAACTGCCAACGAGTTTTTCACCATAGGGTGTATCAATTAATAAAGCCCGCCACCATTCCAGTCTTGCATTCCATCCTTCATCTGTATCTAATCCGATAAGCGGACCAACACCCCATTCATCTTTTATTTCAAAAATCTCACCCTGCAATGATTCATCTAACTGCATTGCTTGTTGCAAAACATCCACGTCTGATTGTTGAAAAACGATATGTATCATAGTTATTGTTTCGCCTCACCCCCAACCCCTCTCCTGACGGAGAGAGGCGAGAAAGGCAGTTATTAATTTATTTTGCTTTAATTAAATAATAAACGCAAGTTGTAAAAAAATTTCTTACAAACGGAATTGCTTTTATCAACCCAATTTGTTTACTCGCTTTCCATCCAAATTTCCATTCATAAATCGGGTTGATCAAATAATGCGTTTTAGATTCTATCACATACCCTTGTTCTTTACAAATTCGTTCAAATCTTTCTATACTTATGCCTGTCTCTTTTATTTCCAACATTGATTCTACATGATCCTTATTCTTTTTTAAAAGCCAACCATACATGCTTCCCGGCAGCAAATGTATCCATGGAATCTTTCTTATCCATGAACTACACATTTGCTGATGACCACCATAGGGCATATACCAGGGTGGAAAACCAAAGAAAATTACACCACCCGGCTTTAAAAAATTTTTCATCCAGCCTATAAGCTTTGGTTGGTTATGTATATGCTCAATCACATCTTTTAATATTATGATATCATAATATCCACCTAATTCTTTTTCTGCATCCACCTGATATATATCTTTTGATATGAAATGAATTTTTCCGGCAACTACATCGCCTGCTAAATATTCCTTTGCATGTTCTATTCTTGGCACATCCAGCTCCACTCCCATTCCATAACAGCCTTTATTAATAAATGCTTTTAAAACGCCAGCTTCACCACAACCAATTTCTAACACTCTCATTCCGGGCTTGATCAAAAATTTTTCCTCGATAAAAGGAATTACATACTTCTCCGCGTTTAACACCTGGATATCAAAATATCTTTTCCTGTCTGCATGAAACTCAAACATGTTTATTGATTACTTTTTTATTTTAATAGCCAGAAACAAATAATTATTTGCTGCTCCTATCACTTCATAATCTACATAAAAACTTTCTGTAAAAATTTTGAATGCAGCAAATTCATGCTTCGGTACAGCGAATTCATCAAAAAGAATTATATCCCCCTTTTTTAAAAACCGGTACAACTGAGTTAAACTAAATAATGTTGAACTGAACAAATCCGCATCCATGTGAATTAGTTTTCGCTTCTCACTTTTATAATCATTCAAAAAAGGAATTAATGTATCCTGAAATAATCCTTTATAAAAATTTGCTCTTGTATCTGTAATATTTAAGGACTCGAATGCAACAGCCATTGCTCCTTTATCAAAATGCCCCCATTTTTCCGGCAGGCCTTCAAACGTATCAAAGCCGTGAAAAGTTGAATCAACATTTTTATTTTTGTCTAACCACCATTTAAATGAGATCCCACCACAAACACCAAATTCAAAATAATCAATAGCGGTTGCATCTAAATTTTCTGATTTTGCAATTGCTTCGTACAAATGATACCGTTTTGAATAATCCCACTTACCGGTGTACCAATCATTGTATCCATTCACCTTAGTCTTACTTCTCCACTTACTCATATTGCTCATATAAATAAGATTCTTCAATACTCCGGCGAATGGCTCTATTATCCCATGAAGTTTCCACTTCATGAATACTGATTTCGATTTTCGTAAAATATCCAGTTTACTCAACTTGTGTTTCTTCAGTTTATTATTACCTGGTTAATATAAATCGATAATGATTTTTTAAATGCTTATAAACGATTTAGAGATATCTTGTATATTTTCTGGATGTGACACAACAAATACCTGATAGCATAATTAAGTTGGGTTTTAAAAATATTAATTCAACTCTTCCACAATATCCAGCTCTACTTTCAAATTCTCAATAATAAACTCCTGTCGCTCCAAAGTATTCTTTCCCATATAATATTCGAGCAATTGCTGAATATGATCGCCTTGCTCCAGTAACATTAATTTTTTCCGCATGTCATTCCCGATAAACATAGCAAATTCTTCAGGGCTAATTTCACCTAATCCTTTAAAACGGGTTATCTCGGGTTTGCTTCCCAATTTTTTTATGGCAGCTTGTTTCTCACCCTCACTATAGCAATAAATAGTTTCCTGTTTATTCCGAACCCGGAACAATGGTGTTTCTAACACATACACTTTTTCATGTTTTACCAGGTCAGGAAAAAATTGTAAAAAGAAAGTCATCAGCAATAAACGAATATGCATTCCATCTACATCAGCATCAGTGGCTATCACAATATTATTATATCTCAATCCGTCTAATCCATCTTCTATATTTAATGCATGTTGCAAAAGATTGAACTCTTCATTCTCATACACCACTTTTTTTGTAAGACCAAAACAGTTAAGGGGTTTGCCACGCAGACTAAACACTGCCTGCGTTTCTACATTCCGGCTTTTTGTAATGCTGCCACTTGCACTATCTCCTTCGGTTATAAAAACAGTTGTCTCCGTTTGCTTTGCAATAAATTCTTCTTTGCCTTTTGTGGGGATTTCATCATTCAAATGAAAACGACAATCACGCAATTTTTTATTATGCAAATTTGCTTTTTTGGCTCTTTCATTTGCCAATTTGCGTATGCCGGATAATTCTTTCCGCTCCTTTTCACTTTGTTCAATTCTCTTTTTTAATGCTTCGGCTGTTCCCGGATTTTTGTGCAGATAAATTTCCAATTCTTTAGAAAAGAAATCACCTACAAAGTTTTTCATCGTTGGTCCTTCTATATCCTGATTTACCGAACCGAGTTTTGTTTTTGTTTGCGACTCAAAAACCGGCTCCACCACACGAACTGAAACTGCAGCAACAATACCGGTTCTAATATCCGCTGCATCATAATCTTTTTTAAAAAAATCTCGGATGGTTTTTACATACGCTTCTCTAAATGCTTGCTGATGTGTGCCACCTTGAGTTGTATGTTGCCCGTTTACAAAACTATAAATGTCTTCGCCATAATCATTGTTATGCGTAATCGCAACATCAATATCGTCGCCGCTAAGATGAATGATGGGATAACGAATTTCGTCTTCATTGGTTTTACGTTGCAATAAATCCAACAAGCCATTTTTACTAACAAAAGTTTTTCCGTTAAAATTTATTTTCAATCCGGCATTCAGATAACAGTAATTCCAGATTTGATTTTCTAAAAACTCAGGATGGTATTTATAGTTTTTAAAAATCATTTCGTCGGGAGTAAACGTAACCAACGTACCATTATCTTCAGTACTCTTTGTTTCTTTATGCTCTTTTTTCAAAACACCCCGTTCAAACTCGGCAGATTTTTCTTTCCCTTCCCGAAAAGCAGATACTTTAAAATAATAACTCAACGCATTAACGGCTTTTGTGCCCACTCCATTTAAACCCACCGATTTTTGAAACACTTTACTATCATACTTGGCGCCTGTATTTATTTTGCTTACTACATCTACTACTTTTCCCAATGGAATACCGCGGCCGTAATCCCGAATGGTAACCGATTTATTATCCACCGCCATCTCAATTGTTTTTCCATATCCCATGGTATATTCGTCAATACAATTGTCCATTACTTCTTTTGCCAAAACATAAATACCATCGTCAGGAGACGAGCCATCACCCAATTTACCAATATACATACCGGGGCGAATGCGGATATGTTCCTGCCAATCGAGAGTAACAATGGAATCTTCGTTGTACTCAAAAAGGTTTGTCGGTTCTTTTTCTTTTGCCATTGAAAGTAGAGCGTTATTGGTTTTAGTGTTACGTTTTTCTTATCGCTTATCAACTTCAGTTCGCTTATTTATCTTTTGTTGTTACGTCCCGTTTCAGGTTCTGATCGCTACTCAGTATCCACAAAACAGGTGTATCAGGTTTCTAAGAAAATCAAACTGTTATGCTGCTTCAAACTTTGCCGTATTTATATGAAATTGTACTTTTAGCAAAGCAAGCAAATATAACAAAACAGAGACGGGCAGCTTTGCTGATAGTTATTAACTATTGTGAATAAAAAATAAATATGAAAACTAAATTCTCTTTAGTCATTTCCCTGCTCTTTTTCTTCGCAAACTGTTATTCACAAACCACACCTACCGATGGCGATTGGAGTAAACAATTCATCGTTTTAAAAAACACCAAAGAGGCAGATGCAATGATTCGGGTTGGAGATATAGATAAGCTTGGTTTTGGCTGGACAGAAGGTTTTATCCCATTCTCTGGTAAATCAACCGAACCACATAACTACCCCTGGGAAATAAATCATAATAATGCAGGAGGCACAGACCGGATTTTTATTCCATCCAGTTATAGATACGAAAGTGAAAGCCCACATGATGGATATACTGGAAGTACAGAACGACCAGCCAATTTTCCAAAACCAATACTATTTATATTGAATGAAATAAAGGATATAACCATTACTTCTGCATCTCTTCAATTATTCGTTGACGATTTTCAGTCAGATGATTTTGATTCAAAATTTCAATTTCGTTTAAATGGACAACGATTTATAGAAGCTGAAAAAATGCTGAATAAATTACAGCAGGCAGGGCCGGTTGGTAAAATGATAACGCTTCAATTTTCTTCAGAACAATTACTGTTACTAAAAGACGATACACTTTCAGTTTTTATAGATGATATAGAAACCGGGATTGGAGATGGCTATGCAATTGATTTTGTAAAATTATTGATAAACCCAAAAGATGTATTATATAAAGGAACTATTAAAGGAAAAATAATTGATGCTATTTCCGGAAGCCCGATAAAGAATGCTGTTGCCGAAGTAAAAGACTATAGCTCTGCAAAAACAAATGGTGATGGTGAATTTGAATTAAAAGGAATTCCGGCAGGTTTG
>JANLSA010000059.1:0-2876 GCA_031362085.1 Bacteroidota bacterium
AACTGCAGAAGGAATAAAATTTGTAAACCCACCGAGCCTTAGTATACCCAGCAATATCTGTAATAAACCTGCGATGGATACAGCAAGAAAAAATACTTCGATTGACCCAAGCTGAATGATAGCTGCAGCGCAGATAGCAGTAAGGCCTGCAGCGGGACCGCTTACACTTAATTCAGATTTGCTGAACAATGTAACAACGATACCACCAATAATGCCGGCTATTAATCCTGAATAAACCGGGGCATTCGATGCCAGTGCTACACCGAGGCAAAGTGGCAGTGCAACAAAAAAAACGGTAATGCTTGCTTTGAAATCGTGCCGGAGAAAACTGAAAAAAAAATACCTGGTTTTCCTTTTTGAAAAATTCATGTTGGTTATAAAGGTCGGGAAAAATAAAGTACTGTTGTAAGACAGTTTATATTTCCGCAATTTATTTTTACTTTTTTACTGCCACTGCAATTTTTGAATCGGCAGTGCCATAATACAAAAACCATTTGTTATGGAAATAAACCAAGCCTTCTACAAAACAAACTTCATTTACTTCACCAAGCTTTTCATATTCTTTATCCGGATGAATAAAATTAGTATCTGTTCGGTTAATGAGTTTGTACGGATTATTTTTATCGAACAATGCCTGGCCTGCGGCATAGGTAAATTTTGGTAAACTGGTATCATTAAAATTCTGAGCATTGCTTGCATTGTAAATTAACAACACACCTTCTTGCCGTAACAAAGCATACGGACCCGGTTCTACCAAACGGCTGTCAAAATATCCCATCCTTGGATGCAAAACAGAAATCTTATTTTTATTCTCAGCATTTTCTGCCACCTCCCAATGAATAAGATCGTTTGATGTAGCCATAAATAATTCTGTGTCTCCAAAATACATCCAGTACTTGCCATTTATTTTTGTTGCTATTATTCTGTTGCCTTCCTGTTTGCAAATAATAGCTCCTGATTTTGACCAGGCATCTCTGTATTTTTCGTTGCTTAAAACCAATCCGTGCTTTGTCCATGTTCTTAAATCTTTTGAACTGGCAATACAAAGTCTTGCCGTTTTTCCATCGTAAGAAGTATAGGTAAGAATATAGTTGCCATCTTCTGTTTCGATTACTCTCGGGTCTTCCACACCGCCTTTCCATTCGTAGCGTTGCATACTATCCTTATCCGGATAAAAAACCGGAGCAGCTTGTTTTTCAAAATGCAAACCATCGTCACTTATGGCAAGCCCCAGCCGCGAAGTCATGGCACTGTCCTGTGCCCGGTAAATAAGATATACTTTATTATCTTTTACAACCGCCGAAGGGTTTAAAACATTTCTTTCTTCCCAATTCACTTTTTCTTTTCGTATGGGGCAAATAAAATTTCTTTCACCCGATGGAACCAGGATGGGGTTAACTGAATCTGCTTTTACAAAACCCAATAAAGCCCAGTTATTATTTTTTTCCGGTTCCGGGTTGCTTTTGTTATGGCAAGCGGCTACAAAAAATAAGAGTGATACAAAAATGATAAACTGCTTCATGCTTTAAAAATAGTGTAAAAGGAAAAGATTGGCAGTTATAATATTTTTTTAATAACTACATTTTTTTACACTTGCAAAAAGATATTTTAAAAAAGATGACTGTAGCAAATCACTCAACAAATTCCAAAATATCTGCGGGCTGGCAGTTCAATGCTTTGCAGATAGCTTCGAGTGTACTAAACCGGATGGCTTTTGCTTTGCCGGTTTTCAGGATGGAAAGATTAGACAGTGTTAAACCAACTTTTTCGGAAAGTTCATTTAGTGACATCTTTCGCTTTGCCATCATCACATCTAAGTTTACAATGATTGGCATAGTTTATACAGTTAAATCGTTTTCGTTTTGGATTTCAACTCCCTTTTTAAAAATAGTCGCAATAACATAGATTACAGCCGCCATCAAGATAAATGCCTGACTGTCTGCCCAAAACTGGTTTAGGTTGTCAATAGCATAACCACGGTGTTGTAAATTTTTGGCTGTTTGTCGGGCTATATAACTTAATATACCTATGGAAAAAGTGCAGTAAGATATTTTTGTTATCTGTTCTGAAACGAAGCTGTTGAATGGTTTTGATAAATCTATTTTATGCATAAGCATGACAACTATATAAAATAAGTATGCTTTCAAAACTGCGACGACCAGGATAAAACTATACATTCCGAAGAAAGCCCATTTGCTACGATTATACATTTCACTTAAGTCCAACTTTTGATACAGGTTTTGGACAAATTCAGGTTTGTAAATACTAAATACAAAATTGACTAGCAAACCACCGGCTTCTATGCACAAGCCAACGAAGATGAGCCACGCAACAATATGCAAGCCTATAAATACGAGGTTGTTTCTTTTTGACATAATTCTTAAAATTTTAAATTATGCCGCAAAAGTAATAAATATTTATTGATAAACAATAAATATACATCTTTATTTGATAAAAACATATCCACACAAGAAAATGGCTTGGAAGTTAAAAATGATTTTTAATCTTATAATTGATATAAAATCAGTGATTGTAAAGCCCGGGCTTTTATGTTAGGCGGTAGTTATTTAGTGAGCTATAGAAAATATATTTTTAAAGTGATAAACTCCAAACCTCTATAAACCAAACGAGCCCCGACCACAGGAGGGGTCGTAAGCCACAAAATGTGGGATGGAAAAAAATTATGTATGATGAATGATTGCAGATGAACGGGCAGGGCTTGCTTGCAGGGCTGGAATTGCTGCTGTGTCCGCCCGGAACCGCTGCTGAATAAAAATATGACTCGTCCTGAAAAAAGTTGACTGGTTATGAATAATAATCCTGCTATTGGTTGACTAAGATAAAACATCCTGAAATAGGTTGTTTAAAAAGTTTCT
>JANLSA010000060.1:0-5348 GCA_031362085.1 Bacteroidota bacterium
CCCCGTTTATTTAAAAATGCCTGAGACTTTGCAGCAAGAGCAAGATTGATACTACCACGTGGCGATGCACCATAACTAATCAATGGTTTTAATTTTTCTAATTTATAGTGCTCCGGCTTTCTTGTTGCAAATACAATATCAAGAATATATTGCTCAATTTTCTCATCCATATATATTTCTCTGACCATCGCTCTTGCATTCAAAATTTCCGGAACCGATACAACCTGATTTATCACTGGTAAATTCAATCCCTGCACATTACTTCGTATTATCAATTGCTCTTCCTGCATAGAAGGATAATCAACAATAACTTTCATAATAAACCGATCTACCTGGGCTTCGGGTAATGGATAAGTTCCTTCCTGCTCCAATGGATTTTGCGTAGCCAAAACCAAAAATGGTTCATCTAATTTATAAGTTGTATCACCAATTGTTACCTGTCTTTCCTGCATTGCTTCCAGCAATGCACTCTGCACTTTTGCCGGGGCACGGTTTATTTCATCTGCCAAAATAAAATTTCCAAAGATGGGGCCCTTGCGAACCACAAATTCATTTCGTTGCTGATGATAAATCATAGTACCAATTACATCAGCAGGCAGTAAGTCTGGAG
This sequence comes from Bacteroidota bacterium, assembly GCA_031362085.1. GTDB lineage: Bacteria > Bacteroidota > Bacteroidia > Chitinophagales > Chitinophagaceae > VBAR01. The sequence goes on from JANLSA010000060.1 coordinate 611, forward strand.
TAAATTGAATGCGGCTGAATTTTGCATGAATTGCCTGCGCCAGGCTTTTTATGGCAAGTGTTTTTGCAAGACCGGGTACACCTTCAAGTAATACATGCCCATTGCTCAATAATCCAATCAATAATTTATCAAGCATTGAAGTTTGCCCAACTATTACATTCCCTACTTCTTCTTTTATTTTTCCAATAAACTGACCCGCATAACTTATGCGTTCGTTTAATTTTCTGATGTCTTCGGCTGTCTTTAGCATTGTAAGTACCCCCATCCCCTAAAGGGGAGTTTATGAAAGTGAATTATTTTTATTCCCCGGTTTTAGTGCTGCTCTAATTGTTTCCTGCAACAAACAGTTTAACCCGATATTTCAGGACTCCCTTTTACAATTGTAATTTGATTCGGCAAAATACGAACTTGCTTTTAGCAAATAACCTGCCGTTAGTAGAAAAGAATTAAATAATAACTAAAACAGCGGGAAAATACTTTTCAGTTCCAAAAATCGTTTATTACTTTTAAACCTTAAAACCCATATCATGAAAAGGATAAATTCTTTGTTTATATGCATTCTTCTCATATTAACGACATTTTCATTTTCGTGTAGTAATAAGGAAGCAACACCTGTCCCGGTTCCTACAAAAACAGAAAATCTAACCCGTTCATCCTGGAAATTTCAAAGCGCCACTGCAAACGGAACTGATATATCTACTTTACCACAACTTGCCTGTTTTATTGATAATGTTCTTACATTCTCATCTAACCTTAGTTTTACAATAAGTGAAGGAACTACAATATGTTCGCCTTCAACAGCAGGAAACTTTACCTGGAGTTTTCAATCCGGCGAAACCCAACTTGTTTTGTCTGTGCCATTACTCCCCGGTGGTTCTACTACATTTACATTAGTAAGTTTAAATGAAACGAATCTTGTGGTATCACAAAATGCATCAATTCCTCTTGGTTCACCTCCCGTATTAGTAGTGATTACATTTAAACATTAAATAATCAGGAAAGATATTTTCCGACAATCGGAACTCTTCTTCCGACTCCAAATGCTTTGGGTGAAATGCGTATGATAGGGCAAAACTGATTGCGTTTATACTCATTTACATTTACCATTTTTAGTACACGATCCACCAATGCCGCATCAAAACCCATTGCTTTTATTTCATTCGGCCCTTGCGTTCTTTCTATATACTGGTATAAAATTTTATCCAATATTTCATATTCAGGTAAACTATCACTGTCTTTTTGATTGGGTCTTAGTTCTGCACTCGGTGCTTTAGTAATTATATTATCTGGAATTACTTCGCCATTTCGATTTATATATTTTGCCAAAGCATACACTTGCATTTTATAACAATCACCCAGCACACCTAATCCACCAGCCATATCGCCATACAAGGTTCCATAACCAGTTGCCAGTTCACTTTTATTGGATGTATTAAGTAAAATATAACCATATTTATTTGCAATAGCCATCAATAAATTACCTCGTACTCTTGCTTGTATATTTTCCTCAGCCAAACCAAAAGGCAAATCTTTATAGATGGGTTTTAGTTCTGTAAGAAATGATTCGAAAATATTTTTTATAGGAACAATATCATAAGCACTCCCAAGGTTCTTATTTAATAGTTCTGCATCATCCACGGAATGTGAGCTGGAAAATTGCGATGGCATTAAAATAGCTCTCACATTTTCTTTGCCCAATGCTTTGCAAGCAAGTGCAATCGTAACTGCGCTATCAATACCACCACTACTGCCAATGATTGCTTTGGTAAAACCCATTTTAGAAAAATAATCTTTAATACCCATTACAATTGCATTATGCACCTGGTCAATATTCATAGTATACTCAAGTTCTACTGGAGTTAATTCATTATTTGGAATGCGGCTGGCTGGTTCCAGAATTTTGCCATTGATTGTTCCATCGTCATTTAATTCTATTATATCAACCGCTTCCTCAAACATTGGCGATTGATGACAAAGATTACCGGACTTATCAAATACTAATGAAGCCCCATCGAAAACGATTTCAGTCTGGCTTCCAACTGCATTGCAGTAAAACATCGGCAGTTTATATTTCATCACATTTGCTTTGATGGTTGCTTTCCGGTCTTCATCATGTGTATAATCAAATGGCGAAGCAGAAAGATTAATCATTACATCAGGGCTTTGTTTCATCAATTCATCCATCGGGCAAATACGGTATAACGGATTATCGCCAAGACTCCATATGTCTTCGCAAATCGTAATTGCTAATTTTTTCCCTTTAAACTCAACAACATTCCAGTCATAAGCTGGTTCAAAATAACGGTACTCATCAAACACATCATAGTTTGGCAAACAGGTTTTATGTATTTCGGCTTTTACTTCTTTTTCGAAAAGAAAAAAAGCTGCGTTGAATAAATCTTTTCCTTGTTTTATAGGATTGCGGGCTGGCGAACCAACTAATACTGCAATTGTATCTGCATATTGTTTGATTTCATCAATTGCTTTATAACATTTGTTTATATAATCCGCAAACTCTAAAAAATCTCTTGCCTGGTAACCGCTGATGCTTTGTTCAGAAAAAACAATCAGATCTGCGCCTTGTTTTTTTGCATGTGTTATTGCATCAATAATTTTTTTTGTATTGCCTTCTATATTTCCAATATGATAATTCTGCTGAGCCAGTGCTATTTTCATAAAGCAAATTTAAGATATTTTGTCCCCAACTCCCTACTTGCTCTTCTTGTTTAGGTAAAGGGGTAGTACAATTTAAAAGTTTGACATTTCATCCCAAAGTGAACAGGGCAATTCTTTTATATACTAATTTCGCCACAACAATTTCAATCCATTCACGTTTTTATTTTTCTATGAAAAATTTAATTGCCTTCGCTCTTATCACTGCTTTCCTGTCATCCTGCAGCAACAAATCAAATGGCCCCGATGTTTCAAATATCAAAATTGACTTCAAGTTAGAACGGTTTGAAAAAGATTTTTTCCAAATAGACACAAATAATATTTCACAAAGTCTTACCTTCTTAAAAAATAACTACCCGAATTTTTATGATGACTTTATGCGGGGAATGCTTGGCATAAACGGAATTGACTCGAATGAAACAACTTTGTTTGTAGTAAAAGAATTTTATAAAGCTTATAAATCTTTCAACGATTCATTGTTGATAAAATACAAATCAACTTCAGTTATCGAAAAAGAAATTAAAACCGGATTACAGCATGTGAATTATTATTTCCCGGATTATAAAATCCCGGGCTTTGTCACTTTTCTCAGTACTCTTGATGGTCCGGGTATTGCAGTAACCAAAAATTATATTGCCATAGGTCTACATCAGTATGCAGGAAAAAATTTCGGTGCCTATTTTGAAGAAGATGTGCAACGGCTTTACCCTTTTTATATTTCCCGCAGATTTGATGAGGAATACATGGCCGCAAATTGTATGAAAGCAATAGCAGATGAATTATTTCCTGACAAAAGTAATGGCAAACCTTTAATAGAACAGATGATTGAAAAAGGTAAGCAATGGTATCTGGTGGATTTATTTTTGCCCAATGCTCCTGACTCTGTAAAGACGGGATATACCCAAAAACAAATTGAATGGTGTACGAAAAATGAAGGCGATATATGGACTATTATTCTTAAAAACGAAGATTTAAATTCAATCAACCCTACCACAATTCAAACCTATATAGGCGAAGGACCTTTTACGCAAAGTTTTTCTCAGGAAAATTCACCGGGTAACCTGGGCCAGTGGATTGGTTGGCAGATAGTAAAAATATTTGCAGAAAAAAATTCGTCCTTAAAGCCGGGAGAAATAATGAAAATGGATGCAAGGAAAATTCTGGATGGAGCTAAATATAAGCCAAGGTAAATTGGCTGATTTATTTATGAGCAGATTCTTGATGCTGAGAGTGTATTGTTTTTGAAAAAAACTTTCAACTAATTTCCTTTATAAGGCACCATCATTTCAAAAGCAGGAATTTTTACTTCGAATAAATTTTTTGAATGAAGATTTTCCATCTGATAGAAGCCACTCATTTTTCCCATTTCAGTTCGCAGGTTGCAGCCGCTTACATACTGATATTTTTCTCCCTGTTTTAAAATGGGCTGTACTCCAACTACACCTTCACCATCCACTTCACGATTACTGCCATCGCTTTCAAAAATATTCCAGTGACGGCGATGCAATTTTACCGGGAAATCGTTTTTGTTTTCAATCGTTATCCGGTAAGCAAACATAAACTCACCATCAAGCGGACTGCTATAGTCATTTTGATAGAATGTTTCCACACTTATTTTAACACCTTCGGAGATTTTACTTGTCATGGTGAGAGTGATTGCAGTTAAAGATAGTGAAAGAAAATAATTATCATCACCTTTCATCAATTAAATAACGCAACATAGTAGATTTGCGGTTTAGGATATTTACTCAATAAAATTTTTATTAATGAAAATTGCTGTAGCAAAAGGAGATGGGATAGGGCCAGAAATTATGGAGGCTGTCCTCAAAATCTTTAATGCAAATAAAGTACCCCTGGAATATGAATATGTCGATATGGGTAAATGGGTGTTTGACAAAGGCTTCAACAACGGTATGACACCTGAAGCAAAAGTTACTATTGAAGCACTCGGACTACTTTTTAAAGGTCCGATGGAAACACCAAAAGGCAAAGGTGTAAAAAGCATAAATGTAACTGCAAGAAAAACCTGGAACACATTTGCCAATAAAAGAGATTTTAGAACACT
>JANLSA010000125.1:0-7170 GCA_031362085.1 Bacteroidota bacterium
ATACCTTGCGGCCAAACGGGTCTGTTGGTCCATGCATTCGCTTCTGTTACTTCACCTATCATACCGGCATCTACCATTTCCTTTGCTTTACGTACACCATTTCCACTGCCGCCCTGGTTACCCATTTGCGTAACTACTTTATATTTTTTAGCTGCCTCTGTTAAAATTCTCGCTTCATAAATATCATGCGTCAATGGTTTCTGAGTGTAAACGTGTTTACCTAACTGCATGGCTGCAATGGTAGCTACAGCATGTGTATGATCGGGTGTGGAAATACTGCATGCATCAATATTGTTTTTTTCTTTATCCAGCATTTCGCGGAAATCGGTATAATAATTTGCTTTCTCAAATTTCTTTCTTGCATTTACAGCTTGTCGTTCATCCACATCGCACATTGCCACGATACTCACGTTAGGACTTTTTGCAAATTCACTTAAATCGCTGAACCCTTTTCCACCCGATCCGATGCCTGCTATTCGTAATTTATCACTGGGAGCCACAAAACCTTTTCCCAGCACATGGCGGGGTACAATAAAAAAACCACTACCAATAAGGACTGAGTTACGTATAAATTTTCTTCTTGAATTGTTTTGTTCTTTATGCATTTTATTAAATTTATTTTATTAACAAAGCCGTTTTTCTGTAATTAAACTACCATTGTGTCGCTCACTTGTGCTTTAATAATTCTATCCCGCATTTTGGAACCAGGCTCCCAAGTGTAATCCATTTTTTAAAATATAAAGTTACACTTTTGAACCACATAGGATCATAGAAATATAGAAAACCACATAGATTTTATTTTTATTCTTTGTGAAACCCTTTGCGCCTTATGTGCCTATGTGGTTCAAAATTTTTTGCTTCGATTTAAACACTTATTAATTTGCTCAATACATCTCATTCTTAAAAATAAAAGACTTTCCTTTTCTTTTTATCACATATAAATTATCATACTCCGTATCTTTTAAATCACTGGCAACTTTTTTCCCGCCACAAAGCATGTTTACAATATCATCAACCGTATTACTATGACCAACTACCAATGTATTTTGTTTTTTTGATTTGAGCAAAGAAATAAATGTAGAATCGGGTTTGGGTGCATAGGTGGTTATTGGCAATTTAAAATAATCAGCAGTTTGTTGTGCTGTTGAACGGGTCCGGATCGTATTGGTAGAATAAACAAGTCCGATTCTTTTACCCTTCAATAAATCTTTTAGTTTTTCCGCCCTTTGTTTTCCGGTTTCACTCAATGGCACATCGCTGGTCATATTGGCTTCCTGCACAGCTTTCTCTGCATGACGAACTACATAAAATGTCTGGGAACAGGAATGCAAAAAAACTGAAATGAAAAAAATAAGTAGAATCCGCATACTGAAATTTTAACAGCCTCAAGATAAACCCAATTTTATTTTCCCAACACTTTTTTATAAATTTAGAGTCTACTAAACCCATCACCTCATGAAATCACTATCCGAAACCTGGTTTGCCGAAGGGTATATTGATTTTGAATTAAAAAAATATACACTCCTCGCCTACTTGCAGGAAGTAAATAAATATTTTAATGAGAATAAACTATACCCGCAACTGGCGGATATTATTTTTCATTACAACAATATAGCAGCCTTCCGGGAAAACAAAAAATTTTTACAAGATCATTTTCCAAAAAAACTGACCGGTATACAACTCGAAAAATTACAGATTCTGTACCAACAGATGATTGAAGACGATGACCTGATGCAGGAACTGGAACAAATTATTACTTACTCTGCAGACAGAATTAAATCCACCATTCAAAACGGAACCGGGCTCTACGAATTTGTAGAAGAAAAAATAATCATCACACCGGTAGGTATTATTCCATTAGAAAACAAAGAAGGCTATTTCTTTCTAAACATCGACAGTAAAACATCAAGCGTATATCAATACCGACTTTCCTTTTTTGAAAAGCATGATGAGAAGTACAGGAGTATTAAAACATCTTTTATTAAAGATTGGCAAAGAAGTTTTGTAAACACCAATGAATCCATCAAATCAGAATTGATACGCAGCAAAAAAGAATTACCCAACCCGGCAGTATATTCTATTGAAGCCAACCTGAGTTTTCCGGTTGAAGAAACATTACTTCCGATTGCTAAGAGGAGGCTTGTGAAGTATATTTCTGCTGAAGCAGCGTAATTTAATATAGTTGCTTGGTTAACTAGTTGATCAGTTAATCAGGAGGGAGGCATAAAACGGTGTTAGATATGTACATTCAAATTGACTAATTAACCAATCAACAAATCAACTAATATCTTAATCAATCCCCCAGTCCTTTCCCTTCTTCACTGCAGGTACGCCATCCGTTAACCATCTTGCTGGTTTCTCATCTTTCAATAACCATCCAAAGAATTGATCCAAACGAATAGACATGTCTTTCCGGTTTTTTCTTAGCGATACGCCATGTGGCTCACCATTGTAATTTAAAAGCCATACTTTTTTATCCAATCTTTTTAAGGCTGTAAACATTTCTATTCCTTGAGTGAAGGGGACCGCATCATCATTATCATTATGAAGTATAACAACCGGCGTAGTTACTTTATTTAATTTAAATAACGGTGAGCTTTCCAGATATTGTGGCAATGCTTCCCACAATGTTTTTCCGATACGACTTTGTGTTCTCTCATATTGAAACTGGCGACTTACACCTGTCCCATACCGAATGCCACCATATGCACTTGTCATATTTATTACCGGAGCACCAGCCCAGGCAGCTTTAAAAAGATTTGTCTTCGTAATAATATAAGCCACCTGGTAACCGCCCCAGCTATGTCCTTGTAACCCGATGCGGTTTGCATCCACCCATTTGTATTTTGCAATTAACGATTTTGCGCCACTCACAACATAATCTACAGCATCTTTCCCCGGATGACCTGTACCATACCTGATGTTTGGAAAGAAAACAATATATCCATTGCTAACAAACCAGGTGGCATTGATAGCAGAACGGGTTGGTGCAGGTTCAATATAATCATTCAGGTTATCAGAAAGTTTTTCGTAGAAATAAATAATTACGGGATATTTTTTATTCGGGTCAAAATGATCGGGCTTATATAAAATTCCTTCCGATTGCTTGCCAGAAGCAGTTTTCCATTTATATAATTCGGCTGTACCCCAGATATAATTTGATTGCTGGGGATTAAGAGAGGATAGTTTCCATTCTTCTGCATTTACAAAATGACGCTTTGTTGGATCATCTAGACCGCTACTTTGAGGTGAAAAAATACAATAGAATAAATCTGGTGACTTAGTAAAACTTTCTTTTGCAAATAACATTTCTTCATTTCCACTAACCTCTTTTTCTGAAATCGAAGACGTAATAGAAAAATTTTTATCCTTAAAATTGACATCAGTATATCCATGACCATTCAACCCAACATAAGCAAGTCCTGACTGTTTAGTTAGATTATAAAATTTTCGAAAACATGGAAAATCCTGATTTTTAAAATATTTTTTTTCAGAATCCCTTACAAAAGTTCTAAAAGTTATTTTCTCTTTTCTACCAATTTCGTTAAAAATATTTTTGGGATTATTTTCCCCAATGATATCTATTTTCCACACGTCATACCTATCATAAACATAAACCGCACTGTCTCCCTCATGCCAACCCATCACCCCATAAGGTGTTGGTGCATCAGGCGAATCAAATTCCTCATCTGATAATGATGCTTTAATTTTTGCAGTTATATTTTTTGCATTTACCCCATCCCAAACAAAATAATTCTTTGCAGGCCGGTCATACCACATAATATATTTGCCCGTTGAAGATGGATATACCTGCCCAAACAAATTTTGCTTTACCATTTTCTTCGCTCCATCATTTACATTAATTGCATAAATATCTTTTCTTGTTCCACCCAACCATTGACTTTCTTTTCTTTTCCCAACATCTGTTACACCAACAAAAATTTCCCCGTCACCTTCATTGGTTTGCAGCACCTGCGGTATTTCCGGTGAGCCTAATTGCTTAATCGTTTCTTTTTCTAAATCATAAACTGTCAGAAAGCTTCTGCGGAGTTCCGCATTCAACTGAACCAATTGTTGTGTCTGTAAATAATCATCGTTATAATGCCAGATATCCAACTTTACTAAATCAGATTCAATGAGTGTAGTATCTTTTGGCGACTGAATAGGCGCAGAGCCAAAAAATAATCTTTTCCCGCTAGTACTGAAATTCAATGTCCCATTTTCACTCACTGTCATTCCAATTTTCATCCCCACAGAATTTTTTTCAGCAATAACTACAGCACTATCCATCAAAATTTTATAATAATAGAGTTTATAAAATTTTTGTAATGCTTTGGGTTGAGCATCTTTTTCGGCCAAATAAGAAATTTGTGTGCCGCTTTCATCAAAAACAAAATTTTTAAAATCATTTCCGCCTCTGCTGATTGTATCTGTATTGCCCGTTTCAGTATGATGAAGTAAGACATAAGATTTACTCAATGAATCTTTTGCATTCATCGCCATCTCCATAAGTAATCGTTTTCCTTTTTTATCAAAATAATATTCTGAAATAAGATTGAAAGATTTGTCCTGGTTAGTAAGCAGGTTTTTTAAAACAAGTTCTCCTGCATCTGACGATGCAGCAGCCTCTTTGCTTTTTTCTTTCCAATAAGCTACCCAACCTGCTGCTTTAGCCGGAACTTTATAATTTCTCACTTTCGAAATTTTCGTTACTTCATCTTTTCCTAATTCAACTATACCTAAAGAATCTTTTGGAAACTCATCTGCTTTCTTATTCTTAATTCTTGCCTCACGTAAATCTTTCTGATATGGGCGGATTTTAAAAATAACATATCGGCTATCTTCAGTTATTATAGCTCCAAAGCCACGATCCACTTCTTTTTTATATTTGTTATCTGATTGCTGAATGACCAGTGTAGTGTCACCTTCTTGCGGGCAAATAGTATAAACAACCCATTTACCATCGTTGCTGATCATTCTTTCACCTATGCTTTGCCAACTGTCATAGACCGAGTGATCGAGTGGTTTTTTTTGAGCAGGCAAAATGTACGAAGTTAGAAGTAAACAAATGGCAAAAAAGAGTTTTCGCATAGAGACAAATTTTGATTTGGTTAAAGATAAATAGTTATAAGCAATTATAATTAATTGGAATTTTATAAAAAATGATACGATTGCAACAACATAACAGATCTTCACTTAATCAGAGTTTTGTCTTGCAGAGCGACTGCTATCAGACAAAATTGAATTAAAAGAAATCAAGCGAAGCATCTCAAACCGTTTTAGCATTTGAGATACTTCACTATCTTATCCTAAGTTATAAGGAGTCCTAAATTCACCGTTCAGTATGACAAGACACTGGAAATTTGCAAATTATTTCAGCAATCGAACTAGCTTATATTTTCGTCCCCACAATTATACCATACTGCCACAATCCCTTTCTCATTCCATGATATTGATATTTACAAGCTTCAATATTTTTCTTTTGCATTTCATTAGCATGGTTTGAGAATATAAGCGTTTTCCATAAGAGATAAAGTTTTGCCAGAAAATAAAATTTATAAAGCCGCCGGGATGAATGTGTGGTGTATTTTGATATATCACGGTACTGAATTTTATCAAACCCCGCTGAGTGCATGAATTGCTTAAATCGTTCCGGCGATTCAAGATAATTTACCTGCCAGCCATCAATCCATTTCCGAATAACCAGGTTTTCATTATTTTTAAAATCAGCAACAAACCCATCTGCAATTACCAATCGGCCGCCCGGTTTTAACAACCGAAATGATTCTTTAATAAATTTTTCTTTGTTGTCTGCGTAGCAAATACTCTCGCAGCCCCATACCACATCAAAACTTTCATCTTCAAAATCAGTTGAACAATAATCCATTTGGATAAATTGAACTTTATCACTCAAATTATTTTTTTCAGTATTACCCTTAGCTTGCTGAATTTGCTTTTCACTTAATGTAATACCCGTAACCGTACAGCCTGTATTTTTTGCAATAAATATACTGCTACCCCCTACTCCACATCCAGCATCCAATACATTTTCGGTTGATTTTATGCCGGCAGTTTCCATCATCACTTCATTCATCCGCAATAAAGACTCGGGAAAGCTTTTGACTTTTTCATCCCAATATCCGTAATGAATAGCAAGGCTGTTACTTAAATCCCATGCATCCTTATAGGAGTGTTCAGTTGAGTTGTAATATTCAATAATATTTTTATGATATGTGTTTAATTCCATCCACTATTTTTTTGGTTCTTACTTTATCCACGACGCCCGACTAGTTATTTACTCATATTTTTGTTTCTTGAATCTTGTTATTTGTTTTTTTCCTTCGTTCTTCTTTTACCAATAATAGGACATGTACGGATAACGATACTGCAATTAATAGAAAGCCAATATAAAACCATTTATTCAGGTTTTTATTTTCGCCAAAAAAAATGAAAGCGAGCAAAATTCCATAGACAGGTTCCAAATTGAAACTCAGGTTGACCGTGAATGCCGAAAGTTTTTTTAATGCTACTGCTGATAAATTAAATGCCCAGACAGAGCAAAACCATGCAAGCACAATCAGCCATCCAAAATCTTCTAAGGTTGGCAATCGTTTTTCTGTAGGTAAATAATAAAGATAGATTGGCATAACTGCAGTAAGTACAATAAATCCTCCACTCAATTGGTAGGTGAGTACCGTTTCGGTATTGATACGTTGTACAAATTGGCGGATATAAATAATAACAAAAGCCATAAGCAAAGAGCAGATAACTCCTAATATTATTCCTATTTTATATTTTGGGTCAAAATGAAAAATAAGATAGATGCCAGCTATAACAACCAGGCCCAACAGCACGTCAATCCATTTTATTCTTGTTTGTAATAGCAACGGCTCGAGTAAAGCAGTAAAAAAACCAACTGCGGAAAAACAAACTAAAGCAACCGAAACATTTGCATATTTAATAGACCCATAAAAAGCGATCCAATGAAGGGCAGCTATAAATCCAATACCAGCTAATTTCAACATATCCGATACTGGAATTCGTTTTAGTTTTTTAGTAAGGCTAAAAAGAATCCACATGGTAACTGATGTAAACAATAACCGGTACCAAACCAATAAGCCTTCGTTTAATTTTATCAACAACCCCAATATGCCTGTAAAACCTGCAAGA
>JANLSA010000141.1:0-3441 GCA_031362085.1 Bacteroidota bacterium
TCAATCATTTAAAAAATATTGCAGGCAGCAAATTAGAAGCAGTGCATGGGGTCGAAAGAAAAGGAGATGTAAAACACAGCCTGGCCGATATATCAAAAGCAAAAAATTTAATAGCATATAATCCTGAAATATCGGTAGCAGATGGATTGAAAAAAACTTTTGATTGGTATAGAAAAAGTATTGATTGGCTAAATTGAAATCAGCTTAAAAAAACGAATCAGTTTTTTAATAAATGAACAGAACAATTCTTATAACAGGCGGGGCAGGTTTTATTGGCTCACATGTGGTGCGGTTATTTGTAACGAAATATCCTGATTATAAAATCATCAATTTAGATGCTTTAACTTATGCTGGCAACCTTGAAAACCTGAAAGACATTGAAGATGCACCAAATTATTTTTTTGAAAAAGCCAATATTCTCAATACAGGTGATATAGAAAGAATATTTCTTTTACATCAGCCCGATGGTATTATTCACCTTGCAGCGGAAAGTCATGTGGATCGTTCTATTGTTTCACCACTCGATTTTGTTTATACGAACGTGATAGGCACTGTAAATCTTTTAAACACAGCAAAACATTTCTGGTCGCAGATTCCTTTGGAGAAAGATAATTTCGAAGGCAAACGTTTTTACCATGTTTCAACTGATGAAGTATTTGGTGCATTGGGCGAAACAGGTTTCTTCACAGAACAAACTCCGTATGCGCCCAACTCACCGTACTCTGCATCTAAAGCATCATCCGATCATTTTGTAAGAGCATACAGCGAAACATATCACCTGCCTGCTATCATTACCAATTGTTCAAACAATTACGGACCAAATCATTTTCCAGAAAAACTGATTCCACTTTTTATCAATAACATAATCAATAAAAAACCACTGCCGGTTTATGGCGATGGTTTATACACAAGAGACTGGTTGTTTGTAAAAGATCATGCTGCAGCGATTGACCTGGTTTTTCATAAAGGGAAAAATGGAGAAACCTATAATATCGGCGGCTTCAATGAATGGAAAAATATTGATCTGGTAAAGCTCCTTTGCAAACAAATGGATGAAAAATTGGGTAATACTGCTTGTACAAGCGAACAATTGATTACATATATCAAAGACAGGCCGGGCCATGACCGTCGCTATGCCATTGATGCGACAAAAATTAATAAAGAACTCGGATGGAAGCCATCCGTAACATTTGAAGAAGGGCTTTCGCAAACAATAGACTGGTATTTGCAAAATACAGAATGGCTGAAGCATGTTACTTCGGGGGAGTATCAGCATTATTACGATGAACAATATCATAAAAATTAATTTATGAAAGGGATTATATTAGCAGGGGGATCGGGTACTCGATTATATCCGATCACAAAAGCGATATCAAAACAATTAATGCCTGTTTATGATAAGCCTATGATCTATTATCCGCTTTCTATTTTAATGATGGCAGGTATAAAAGAAATTCTCATCATTACCACTCCGGATGATAATACTGCTTTTAAGCGCTTACTCGGAAATGGTAATACACTTGGATGCAGGTTCGAATATGCTGTGCAGCAGGTACCAAATGGGTTAGCCCAGGCATTTGTAATTGGCGAATATTTCATCGGCGCCGACAAAGTTGCTTTGATTTTGGGCGATAATATTTTTTACGGAACAGGAATGGACAAACAACTGCAAACGCTGACTGATGTCGATGGCGGTTTCGTATTTGCTTATCAGGTAAGTGACCCGTACAGGTATGGTGTGATAGAATTTGATAGTAGCATGAAAGCAATTTCTATTGAAGAAAAACCCAAACAACCCAAGTCAAATTATGCAGTACCGGGTTTATATTTTTACGATAATGAAGTTGTGAAAATTGCAAAGAATCTTGCGCCATCTGCCCGGGGAGAATATGAAATTACTGATGTAAACAAAGCTTACCTGCAAAATAATAAACTGAAAGTAGCCGTATTGGATAAAGGAACTGCCTGGCTGGACACGGGTACTTTTGATTCACTCAGCGATGCCAGTGAATTTGTAAGAGTAATTGAAAAAAGACAAGGAACTAAAATCGGATGCATTGAAGAAGTGGCGTTCCGGAATAATTTCATTAATAAAGAACAGTTGACGATACTTGCAGATGAATTAATAAAAAGCGGGTATGGACAATATCTTAAAAAAATAATTTCGTAAAGTATTTATCTGTCTGAAGAATCATTATTTTAAAAACATTTAACTATCCATGAATATTTCTGTAGTTGGAACCGGTTATGTAGGATTGGTTACCGGAACTTGTCTTGCTGAAACAGGTCATACTGTTTATTGTGTTGATATTGATAAAGACAAAATTGAAAAACTCAGTAAGGGTCAGATAACTATTTTTGAACCCGGTTTAGATACTTTCTTTCACCGGAATATTAAAGAAGGACGACTTCATTTTACTACATCTTTAAAAGAAGCTGTTGACAAGACTGATATTATTTTTCTTGCATTGCCCACACCTCCTGGTGAAGATGGCTCTGCCGATCTGAAATATATATTGGGCGTTTCAGATGAATTAGGCAAAATAATTACTTCGTATAAAGTTATCGTTGACAAGAGTACTGTACCGATTGGTACGGCAGATAAAGTAAGAGAACAGATTGCAAAAAATTGTAAATCGGAGTTTGATGTAGTAAGCAATCCTGAATTTTTACGTGAAGGCGCCGCATTCGAAGATTTTATGAAACCCGATCGCATTGTTATCGGTACTACATCCGAAAAAGCAAGGCATATCATGGCAGAGCTATATGCGCCATTTGTAAGACAGGGCAACCCCGTACTTTTTATGGATGAAGCAAGTGCTGAAATGACAAAGTATGCTGCTAACAGTTACCTCGCTATGCGAATTTCATTTATGAATGAGATAGCTAACCTCTGTGAAAGGGCAGGTGCCGATGTAGAGATGGTTCGTAAAGGGATTGGCAGCGATAATCGAATCGGCAAAAGATTTTTATTTCCCGGTATAGGATATGGTGGAAGTTGTTTTCCAAAAGATGTAAAAGCACTTTCTTTTATCGCAAAGGAATTGCAGTACGATTTTAAAATTCTTAAATCAGTAATGGATGTTAATAAACAGCAGCGTGAAATTTTTATTGAAAAAATAAAAAACCATTTTTCCAATAACCTAACAGGAAAAAAAATTGCATTGTGGGGCATTGCTTTTAAACCCAATACAGATGATATCCGTGAAGCACCTGCGTTATATGTTGCAGAAGAGCTGATAAAGGCTGGAGTATCGGTTAGTGCTTATGACCCTGAAGCAATTGAAAATGCGAGAAATCATTTTAAAGAAAAACAGGGTATCGTTTTTTCAAACAGCATGTATGAATGTTTGCAAAAGGCAGATGCATTAGTTATCGTTACGGAATGGAATGTTTTTCGTACACCTGATTTTGAAAAAATGAAATCATTATTGAATTCCC
>JANLSA010000148.1:0-3474 GCA_031362085.1 Bacteroidota bacterium
ATAACCGGTAAGAAGAACCAAAAACGTTAAACGGCTGATTCGTTTTACACGAATAAGAAAGTAATTTTAAGTCGTACATTTCTGCTCAATCTGGTAACATGCTGCGACACCTGGCCTGCATATTGATTTTTCTTTTTGCAAATAATTTTTGCATTGGCCAGTCTTTTGAAGAAAAAGATTTTATTCCTTACACTGTAAAAGATGGGTTGAACGATAATTATATAACCAGTTTACAACAAGATGGGCAAGGTTATTTATGGATTGCTACGGATTTGGGGCTCAACTTTTATGATGGGTATAAAATGGTCAATTACTCTTTATTACCAGGTAAGGATCCACTTTTGTCAGGTTATATAAGCAGGCTGAAAAAAATTTCACCTGGCCGCTTGGGAATCATTAGTCTTGGCGGCGTACAATTATTGAATACTAAAGAATTTTCTGTTCAAAATTTTGTGATACCGGAAAGTACGGGTTTTAGCACCTATCTTAATCAATCGTTGGATGCAAAAGATCTGCCCGGGGGTTCTTTGGCTGTTACCACTTCCACCGGCTTTTATGTTTATGATAAAATGGGTAAGCTCAGCTTCAGACATGATGCTTACAAGCCGGAAGATATTGGCAAAAAAAATATACGCTATGGCGGAGATATACTTTCTGTTAATGATCATGAATACCTTATTTATGTTGATGTCTATAAAACTGCTTATTACAATTCACAAAAGAAACTATACCGTGAAATAGATCATTCGGAAAAAGAATGGAGTTTTTTTCACCGTTCCAATATTGATATGTGGGTTGTTAAATATCAATTAAGCTCTCATGAATTAATTTTTGTCCCCTCGAACGAAGATAAAATTGTGTATTATGATCACCGCACAAAAAAAGTAGTTAGCAGTTCACTGCCTTTTCACCCTTACCCTGCCTTAAGTTATGAAAGTAAGATCACAGCACTTACCGACAGCAGTTTTGTTTTGAACGGCGGCAATAATGGATTCTGGCTGTTTCACATTGACAGGAACAGCGGAAATATTACCTGTGATGGCAAGCGATATTTTTCTGAATATAAAGTGAACTGCCTCTTTACAGACAGGAACCAACGTTTATGGGTCGGCACATCAGAAGGGTTATTCCAACAAAAGCTGAATCCACCTTTTTTAAAAGTTTATTCTTTTGCCCCGTCCTTATTGAATGATACCCTTCCTGGCAGCTTTTCCTGTGCTTACCGTTATAAGGAAAAACTATATGTGGGACGGTACTCAAGAAAAACAGGTTTAGTGATCTTCGACACTGCCACTATGAAACCAATAAAAAATATCCATTTCTTTGAAATATTTAGTGCATGGAACGAAGTTCGATCAATTGAAATGTATCATCCTGATACGCTATGGGTCGGCACCAACAATGGTTTACTTTGGCTGGATGTTAAAACGTTGAAGTACGGAAAAATAACCGGTGTCAGCGGGTTACCGGAACAGCCAGGTGAACTGAATGTTTTATCACCAATTGACAAAAATGGTTATGCATGGCTCTGTTCTTTCCTTGGCGGCGTAGCAGCCAGGTATCAACCTGCTACCAGAACATTCCAGTTTTTTACAACCAAAACAAAACCGGCAATCCCTTTTACAAGAATTAAGCAAATAGTTTATGACGCTGATGGTAATGTTTGGTTCAGCGGGCATTCGCTTGCAAGATGGAATAGCCAAAAACAAATATTTGACACAGTGATGTTCGTGTATGGTGGTCCAAAAAAATTTTACGACAATATTCTTGTCATTCGTGCTGACAAGAACGGATCACTATGGCTTCACAACACGGAAAACGGGTTATTGCAATATGACATTCATGAAAAAAAATTTATTCAATTTAATCCGGGTGGCGGTGTGTCTTCCGATAACCTCGAAGGCATGAGTCCTGTTATCAACAACAATATATGGATCGCTTACAGGGACAAACTGGTGAGATTTGATCTGCAAACAAAAAAAGCCATCACCTATGATCATCGCGATGGCCTGCCCATACACAAACCTACCAGTAAATACATTTTTTATGATGCCGGCAACGAAACCTGTTATTTGTTTTGCAAAAATGATCTCGTCAAATTTCCATTTCATCCAACCAATATTCCTGATAGAAGCAGTGATCTGTTTATTCAGAAGCTGATCATAAATAACGATAAAGCCTTTTATAATCCAGCAAAAGGGATCTCTTTAAGCCCCCGTGAAAACAATCTTGCTATCCATTTTACACTAATTGATTTTGAATCAGGTGATGATTATACGTTCGCTTATAAATTAAACAATAGTGATACATGGGTGAATCCCGGAGAGCAAAGAACTATTACACTCACAGACCTGCCATCCGGGAAATATTCTTTACACCTGAAAGCAATTGCTAAATCGGGAATTGAAAAAAATAAAGAATTTGATTTTTCTATTGCCCCTCCATTTTGGAAAACTCCGTGGTTTATTATACTGGTTGTTTTATTAGTAACAGGGGGCATTTTTAGTCTTTATCGTTTCAGGGTAAACCAAATAAATAAAAAAGCGAATATTGACAGGCTGCTTGCTAAAACAGAAATGAAAGCCTTACATGCACAGATGAATCCGCATTTTGTTTTCAATTCATTGAACAGTATCATGGAAATGGTATTGAATGACGATAAGACGAATGCTTCCCGTTATCTCAGCAATTATGCGCAGCTTATCCGACTTAATCTTGATCACTCACAACGTACATTTATTACACTCAGGGAAAATATAGATTACCTCCGTCTTTACCTGGAGCTGGAACGTATACGTACAAATAGTTTTGAATCTACTATGGAAATTGCTGATGACATAAATCCGGATGAGATATTGCTGCCGCCTATGCTGATACAACCATTTATAGAAAATGCAATTTGGTATGGACCGCCAAAGAAAAATATCCCGATGAAACTGGATATCCATTTTTTAAAAGAAAATGGCCGGTTGCTATGTGTCATTGATGACAATGGAATGGGCATTGAAGCATCGCAAAAGACCCGAAGCGAAAAGATCTCCTCTCACACCCCCATGGGAATTGCCAATGTTCGGCAACGGATACAGATATTGAATGAGAAATATAAATTGAATTGCAGCTTATTTATCGAAGATAAAAGCAAAACAGGATCGTTAAATGAAAGTGGAACGAAAGTAAGTTTACGATTACCATTAAATCTTTATGACTTATGAGACCAGTATTCAATGTTGTTTTGGTAGATGATGAGCCCCGGGGGCTTAGTACCATGGAGAAAATGCTTGCGTTGCATTGCCCCGACGTGAATATAGCTGCATCCTGCAGCAATGCTGACGATGCGATTCAACAGATAAAGATCATTGAGCCGGATCTTGTTTTCCTGGATATTGCAATGCCTGTCAAGAATGGTTTTGATCTGTTGAATGAATTAGAAGAACCCAGTTTCGAGATCATTTTTGTGACCGCCCATAATCAGTA
>JANLSA010000151.1:0-3851 GCA_031362085.1 Bacteroidota bacterium
ACTCCGAACTCACATCAGAAAAATTATTCACGAAGTTCAACGGGTTTTGAATCTCATGGGCAATGCCGGCAGTGAGTTCACCCAGCGAAGCCATTTTTTCTGATTGGACAAGTTGTTTTTGTGTAACCTGTAACTCAGCCAATGCTTCTTCTGTACGTTTTTTTTCTTCTTTCAATTTTATTAAATCCAGTTCGGCCTGTTCTGCATGGGCTTCTGCAATTTTTAAATCATTGAAACGTGTGTAAGTGAGATTGAATACACCTGCAAAACGATCCATCACCATTTTTGCCTCATCGGGAAAAACTGTATCACGAAATGCAAACAGTCCACCTGCGGGGAATGTTGCGTTAAAATAATATTGCTGTATCACTTTTGATCCTGATACAAATGATTGCGATTCGGGCAACATAAAATTAACTCCGGTGAGTGCTTTGTAATAATTGTTTAAATCTTCACCTGTTAAAAAGTAAGTATAATCTTTCTGATTCAACCATGCTTCAAATGCACCCTGCAGTAAAGGGTGAATATCCAGAGATACATCTCCTTCTACTTGTACTATTGTATTGTTATCAGATTTTGTTGTAGTCCATACATCTGCACTTCGCTTCTCTTTATTAAGTATCGCAATACCACAACGCAACATCCCAAGGTTTAGCTTATCCAATTCTTCAAAAACAATTTCAACAGCATTTGCTAAGTCTTCACTTTTCTGCATTGCCATTGCTTTTGACCTTACTCTTTCCAATGCTGCTTCTATTTGTGATTCTCTTGCCTGTGCTTCGGCTTTTTGAAGATCAAGGAAACGGGTATAGGTTAAATCAAATACCTGTGCAAAGCGTTTGAATATTTCTTCTTCCGGACAGGGCACACGGGTAATGATACAGAGGTAACCTTTGGAAAAATAGGCAGCATGCAATTTTTGCCAGATGGGTTTTTGAAAACCTGCAACTGCCATGTCATCAAATATTTTTTTGGAAACCGGTATATTCATCAGCCATTCGTAATGTTTGTCCAGATCAGCGCCGTCTATTTGCTCGGCTCGATATTTTTCTCCGTTCTTCCAGCCAGTATATAGATTTTCATGCACCTTGTCGCCGGTATTGGGTAAGTAAAATGAAGGAATAAAACCACTTTCAGTGCTTAGCCACCACTCATCTTCGGCCCGGTCTTTTTCACATAATACAAAACCACAGGTCCATAGATTTTCTACCAGCTGATTCATTTCTTTGAATAAAACGGTAGCTACCTCGCCCAACTCAATACTTTTCTGCATGGCCATCGTTCTTGAACGGACTTTTTCCAGTGCCGCTTCAATCTTTGCTTCTCTTGTTTGTGCTTCTGCTTTTTGCAGATCAAGAAAACGGGTGTAGGTTCTTTCAAATTCAATAGCAAAGCGAGCCAGTATCTTTTTTTCATCTTCTTTTAATTCATTCTTTACCATTATACCAAAGCAGCCATATTTCATAAAAGCTTCCACATAATATAAACCGCCGGAGAAATATTCCGGTTTTAGTTGTTCCACTCCTACTATCAATTCACTCCATACTTCAAAGTAATTTTCTACAGCCGAAGGTGGTACATGATATGAATAAACGGGTTCATTGCTTTTCCAATCAATAAGACATTGTGCAGTGGCGGGTTCATTTCTATCCAACGGATAATTGATCGCTTTACTGCTGAAATCTGATGTATTGTTTTCTGCCCAGGCAGCCCAGAATTTATGCTGGTCTTTTTCTTCATCAGGCAACCATAAAAACGAAAATGCTGAATTGATGCCAAGCAAAAGCACCTGTTGATGAAAGACACGTAAGGTATCATCCAGTTCTTTTGAATGCTGCATGATCATACTTTGCGTACGGGTACGTTCCAGTGCAGCTTCAATCTTTGCTTCCCTTACCTGTGCCTCGGCTTTTTGCAAATCAAGAAAACGGGTATAGGTTTGTTGGAATACTTTTCCAAACCGCATGAGTGTATTATTCTCTTCATCTGTATAAGGCGTGCCTGAAAAATTTTCAATGTAGAGGGAAACATTATCAAACAACACAGTTGATGCTGCAAGACCGGGACAATTTAAATAAAAATCTTTTGATGCCTCAGGTAAACCGGGAACATAGGACAAAAGCTCATTGTAAAATTTGTTCTTTTCTTCAAAATTTAAATGGGTGGCAAAGAAGTCTGTACCTTTTTCTTTTGCTTCATCAAATTGATTAGCCCAAACTGACTCAAAATATGGATGCGTTATTTTAGAAGGAATGTCCTGCTCATCAGCAATCCAAAAATGCCAATTTCCTTTTGGTTTATAATCAACAACAAAACCAGAGTGGTCAAGATTAATTTTTAAATGCCTGAGTTGATGATAAACAATTTTTATTACTTCTTTAAGCTCTTCACTTTTTTGCATCCCCATCGAACGGCTTCTTACTCTTTCCAATGCTGCTTCTATTTGTGCTTCTCTTGCCTGTGCTTCTGCTTTTTGCAAATCAAGAAATCTTGTATAGGTCTGTTCAAAAACTTTTGCGAAGCGTTTAAAAATATCATGTGCTTCCCGCACCGGCTCGTAAGTGATAAACAACAGGAACCCTTTTGAGAAATAAGCGAGGTGGAATATCTGGAAAGTGGGTACCGGGAAACCAGCCGCTTCAATCTCATCTAATGTTTCATTTACACCCGGCAGGGTTCGCAAGTATGCATAATGTTTTTTCAATTCCTCACCCCCAACTTCTTCAACAAAAAATGATTCCCCTCTTTCCCAGGCCTCACGAAAATGTATTAATGATGGATCTTCAGTCAATGGCATTCTTAACGACGGCTGAAGAACACCTTCACTGCTCATTGAGAGTGTGATTGCTTTTTTATTATCATCCCAGATGCAATATCCGGCACTCCATGCTGGCATACCTAATGATTGCACCTGCAGAAAAAGTAAATTTGCAGCTTCAGGTAGTTCACTACTATTCTGCATAGCCATTGTTCTTGCACGAACTCTTTCCATCGCCAATTGGACCTGTGCTTCTCTTGCCTGTGCTTCTGCCTTTTGTAAATCAAGAAATCTTGTATAAGTCTGTTCAAATACAGATGCAAACCTTTTGAATACATCATGAAATTCGGGGCAGGGTTCTAGTGTAATGAACAATAAATTGCCCTGCGAAAAATTAGCCAGGTGATGTATTTGCGTTTCGGGTAGATCGAAACCTACACTTATTGCGTAATCGAAATATGCTTTAAAAGCAGGAATAGTTTTAAGGTATTCATAATGCTCCTGCATTCTTTCGCCACGCAGTTCCAAAACAAAAAATTGTTCTCCTTTTTGTTTCGATTCAACATAGCGGATAAAATTGGCATCTTCTGTCAGCGGGATATTCGGGACACCATTAATTATACTACCATCCTGTGTGCTCATCCAGGAAGTAAATGTCTTATCATTTTTTTCCCAGATATTATATCCGCAACTGTAAGCCGGAACGCCTAATGCTTTTACCTGCTGAAATAATAATGCAGCTGCTTCTTTTAGTTCATCACTATGCTGCATGGCCATTGTTCTTGCACGAACTCTTTCCATTGCCAATTGAACCTGTGCTTCTCTTGCTTGTGCTTCTGCCTGTTTCAAATCATTGAAACGTGTATAGGTGAGATCAAAAACTTTTCCGAAGCGACTAAGTATATCGAGATTTGCATCTGATAATGGAACATCTCCAACTGTTTGTAGTCCACCGAAATTGCTGAACGAGAAAGAAACAACATATTTTTCCATAGCCCTTGATGCTGCCTGTGCTGCTTCAGGAGTTCTCTTAAATTCTGTTTCACTGAATAAATAATCGTCATAGATTCGTTTTTCATCCCCTTCAAGTGTG
>JANLSA010000209.1:0-4174 GCA_031362085.1 Bacteroidota bacterium
ATATGGCGGCGCTACACTTGCAACAAATAATCCTGCGGCATCGGTTTTTCAAAATGCAGCAGGTGAAATTGGATATAAATTTTTTGGTGTTGTGTTATGGTGTGCTGCAATCACATCTGTTATCGGCGCATCTTTTACCTCTGTTTCTTTTTGGAGAACATTAGTACCCGCAGTTGCTAAAAACAATACCGCTTACCGAACTTCGGGTTACTTGTGGCAAAAAGTTTTTTCCTTTAATACCCGCATCCATTAAGCGATGAACCCCGGCAAATGAAATATAACCAACCACTGTAACGCCAACCAATGTTACAATTGTCAGTACATTAAATTTTTCAGGAATAAAAGTTCTGTATAAAGCCTCGCCAATTGGTGGATGAGATTTGAATGCTATATATATGGTAAGTACAATCATCAACAAACCAAGCAGCTTTGCAAAACCATCCATCAACCTGCCAGCTTCTTTGTACCAAAAAATACTTAAAGCAATAACACAGCTTATTATGGCTCCGTATTCTGGTTTTATTCCCGTCAAAACATTTAACCCCAACCCACACCCTGCCATATTTCCAATATTAAAAACAAGACCGCCTGCTGCAATTAATGTCGCAAGAAAAAATCCCAGCCCCGGAAAAACTTTGTTTGATAAATCCTGAGCATAGCTTTCACTTACAGCTACAATGCGCCAAATATTAAGTTGAGCACCAATATCCAATAAAATTGAAATCAGAATTACAAAACCCATGCTTGCCATCAGCTCGCTGGTAAACCTGGAAGTTTGAGTAAGGAACCCCGGGCCGATAGCCGATGTAGCCATGAGGAATGCGGCTCCAAGTATTGCTGAATTTTTTTTCAATTAATTTTAAAAATATATAATTTCAATGAGTATATCATTTCAAATCTAACAATGCTGACCCCTTATCTTTGCCGCTCCTGATTTTATGGCAATATTTGATTTTTTAAATAGAAGAAAAAAGGATGATGGCGGTACCGAGATGACTTTTATAGATCATCTTGAAGAGTTGCGTTGGCATCTCATTCGTTCCGTTATTGCAATAATGATTGGCGCAATCGTTGTTTTTGTTTTTGTTAGAACAATCGTTGATCAGATTTTATTAGCTCCCACTAAACCCGATTTCATTTCTGCAAGATGGCTGTGTTCGATGGGTCGGGGAATCGGGATTGGCGATGCCCTTTGTTTTAAACCTGTAAGTGTTAATCTTATTGAAACGGCTATGACCGGTCAGTTTATTTCATCTTTTACTCTCGCTTTTGTTGGCGGTTTTATTATAGCCTTTCCGTTTGTATTTTGGGAATTCTGGAAATTTATTAAACCGGCACTATCACCTAAAGAGTTAAAGAAAACAAGGGGAATTATATTCTGGGTCTCCTTTTTATTTTTTCTTGGCGTTGCATTTGGTTATTTTATTCTCACACCTTTTATGGTAAATTTTTATTTCTCTTACACGTTGAGTGATCAAATAAAAATAATGCCGACTTTTTCTGATTATCTTGAAAATCTCATATATACAACAGTCGGTATTGGCGTTTTATTTCAAATGCCCTTGTTGGTGATGATACTTACAAGGATTGGAATTATTTCTGCATCCTTTTTAAGAAAATACCGACGTCATGCATTTATTGTAATATTAATTGCTGCCGCTATAATAACGCCAAGTACAGATCCTTTTAGTTTAACAATTGTAACCATTCCTCTTTATGTTCTGTATGAAGTAAGTATTGGAATCGCATCCCGCATTAATAAGGAAAAGGAAAAAGAAAATAAAGAATGGAGCTAATAGTTAGTTATTCAGACTCCGAACTTTACTAACTTTGAATTCTGGTTGATTATTTATTCCCTGGCTCTGATCCTGCTAATTCGCAGGCATGCTCTAAACTCTGAACTATATATGAACTCTCCATTCAATCTCACAAAGCCAATCGCTGTTGGTAGCGACCATGCAGGCTATGATTATAAAGAAGATTTGATTTCTTTTTTAGAAGCAAAAGGCTTGGCGTTTACAGATTTTGGTACGGATACAAAAGATTCGGTTGACTATCCCGACTTTGCTCACCCCGTAGCCGATGCTGTAGAAAAAGAAGAAGCTGCATTTGGAATATTAGTATGCGGCAGCGCTAATGGTGTTGCTATTACGGCAAACAAACATCAGGGTATTCGTGCAGCTATTTGCTGGGGCGAAGAATTAGCAAAACTTGCAAGAGAACACAATGATGCAAATATTATTTGTATCCCGGCAAGATTTGTTCGTGAAGGCGATGCAGAAAAAATGGTGAACATCTTTATGCAAACAACATTTGAAGGTGGCCGACATGCGAAAAGAGTAAATAAAATTGCCTGTCCCTGTTGATATTTAAAACCTGACACATAAAATAAAAATACTCCTCCCTGATTAAAAAGATTATATACTAAACAAACAAACGGTAAGCCTGGAGGTGTTGTTGGCTTTCCTTTCATTAAACCCCTTATCATATCTTTCCTTCCCAAATATTTATTTGAATTAAGTTTGGAAATTATTTTATAAAATAATCTTAAATGAAAAAAGGGTTTCTTTTCTTCTGTATCCTTCTTCCTTTTTTAGCCATGGCACAAAAAAAGAATACGCCTGCATTTTTTGCAAATACAATTTCTGAGTTAGATTTAAAAAGACATTTATATAAAATAGCAAGCAAAGAAATGGGCGGAAGACAAACGCCTTCTCCCGGATTAGAAAAAGCTGCTGATTATATCGAAGCTCAAATGAAATTAATAGGCCTTACTCCGGGCAATAACGGAAGTTACCGTCAACAATATCCGTTATATAAAGATTCTATGACCGGCTCTTCATTAAGTATAAATAAAAAAGAATTTAAACTAAAAGAGGATTTCGTCCCAAGTATTGACAACAATTCCGGTACAATGCATTTTAGCGAAGCTGTGTTTGCAGGTTTCGGAATTGTAGACGGTGACCACGATGATTATACCGGATTGGACGTGAAAGGAAAATTAGTAATTATTGCAGATGGGTTACCAGATGGGTTTACTGCAACAGAAGGAGCTGGCTCTATTTCCCCTTTTGGAAAAACAATTAATGCTCAAAAAAAAGGAGCTATTGCTTTGTTGCTTATCAATGGTGGTTATCCAAGAAAAATGTTTAGTACAATTGGCAACTGGAGTTTGAGTTCAGATAAAGAGGATCAATCAATACCTGTTTTTAATATTTCCGAAAATGTGGCTTCTGGTATAATGGGCAATGATGCAAAAGATATTCTTGAAAAAATAAAAACAAAAGCATTGCCTTCAAAAACCTATAATGCCGAAATTGACTTTACTTATTTTAATCAACCGAATATAATGTATGTTGCAAATGTGATGGGCTTGCTGGAAGGCACAGATAAAAAAAATGAGTATGTCATTGTCTCTGCACACTATGATCATCTCGGGATGAGTAATGACACAATAATTAATTACGGTGCAGATGATAATGGTAGTGGAACTGTCTCGGTACTTGAAATAGCTGAAGCATTTTCAAAAGCAAAAGCAGCGGGCAAGGGTCCCCGCCGCAGTATCTTGTTTGTGGCCGTAAGTGGAGAAGAGCATGGGCTATGGGGCTCGGCATATTATTCCAATCACCCTGTTTATCCATTAGAAAAAACTTCAGTTGATTTAAATATAGATATGATTGGCAGAGTTGATAATTTACATGCAGGCAATAAAGATTCGACTAATTATGTTTATGTGATTGGAGATGATAAACTCAGTAGCGATTTAGCACCCATATCAAATTTGGCTAACAGGCACACAAAAATAGTTTTAGACAGAAGATATAATGATCTTAAAGATGCAAATCAGTATTATTACCGAAGCGACCATTACAATTTTGCCGAAAAGGGGGTACCAATCATTTTTTATTTTAATGGCGTACATAAAGATTATCACCGCCCAACCGATACTCCAGATAAAATTAATTACCCCTTACTGGTAAAAAGAGCTCAGTTGGTTTTTTACACTGCTTGGGATATAGCAAACCGCAAAGCCATGATGAGGCGGGACAAAAAATTGGAAATTCCATCTTTCTGATTTTAAATTTTAATAGTATTAATACCAAGTCCTTAAATAAATTTTCTTTTGGTTTTTTTGACCATTAAACCTTGAAGAACGGATGTGGTCTATCTCTGC
>JANLSA010000218.1:0-2028 GCA_031362085.1 Bacteroidota bacterium
GGTGTTATCATGTCAGCAGTAGGTTTTGATTCAGGCGCTGCAACCCAAACCGAAAGCGCAGTTACCGGATTAAGGCTTGCTTTCTCCGGACTTCCAATTGCAGGTACATTGATTGCAATTTGGGTAATGTGGAACTATGATCTTTCTGAAGAAAAAGCCAGGGGAATAAAAAAAGAATTAGATGCAAGAAAAGCACCGGTAAAAAAACAATCTTCTGCCTATCATTCAGGAAAATTACTTTCATTAGAGAAAAACGGAATCACTATAAATACCAAAACTGGTCTGGATCTAAGTTCAAAAACTGAAACCGAAATTAGCACACAGTTTTCAGAAATTTTGAACAATGGTTTACACGGTTTATGCTTTAGTCCTTATACAGAAGGTCAGGAAACGGGTGATATTTTATCAGCAAATCAAATTCGCAGAAGGCTGGATATTATTACGCCACATACAAAATGGATCCGGTCTTTCTCTTGTACAGAAGGAAATGAATTGATACCGGAAATTGCTCACCAAAAAGGATTAAAGACTTTAGTTGGGGCATGGATAAGTAACGATAAAGAAAGAAATGAAAAGGAAATTCAATCCCTGATAAATTTAGCTAAGGCAGGTTTAGTAAATATTGCTGCTATTGGAAATGAAGTGTTGCATCGTGAAGAAATTTCAGAGCAAGAGTTATTACAATATATTAAGAGTGTACGAGAAGCATTGCCACCTTCTATTCCTGTTGGATATGTAGATGCCTATTACCAGTTTCTTGATAAGCCTGCTTTAATAGATGCATGCGATGTAATTTTAGCAAACTGTTATCCATTCTGGGAAGGTGCAGATAATAGATATGCGCTGTCTTATTTGAATAGAATGATGGAATTAACTCAGCAAGCAGCAAAAGGTAAAAAAGTAATCATTACAGAAACCGGATGGCCAAGTATAGGAGAAAATGTAGATGCTGCAGAACCTTCAAAGTTAAATGCCATGAAATATTTTATTGTTGTTCAGGAATGGGTAAAAAATAAAAACAACGAACTATTCTATTTTTCATCATTTGATGAATCCTGGAAAACAAAACAAGAAGGAAAAGTGGGTGCAGGATGGGGTATCTGGAATAAAAATGAAAAACTAAAATTCTGATATGGATTGTTTTAAACAATTAGGATTGGTTTCCGGTAATGCAATTTGTTACTCAGGTTTCAGAGATGGTCAGCAACCCGGAGCTGTATCCCCTTCTTATGCTCAAGTGAAAGAAGATTTATTAATTCTTCAAAAAAACTGGAAATACCTCCGCTTATATGATTGTGATGAACATGCTGAAACTGTAATAAAAGTTATCCGAAATGAAAACCTGGATTTTAAAATTATGTTGGGTGCATACATTGAAGCAGAGATGAACAACTTCGGTTGTCCTTGGGGTGGCGGTGTATATGATGAAGAGCAGTTAGAAATAAACTGCAAAAAAAACGACGAAAAGATTCAACGGCTCATTGATTGGGCCAATAAATTTCCCGAAATTATTTTTTCACTTTCTGTTGGTAACGAATCCTGTGTTGACTGGTCAGGCAATTATGTTCCGGTGAGCAGGGTTGTTGAATTTGCAAAAAAGGTTAAACAGCATGCAAAACAGCCGGTAACATTTTGTGAAAACTATGTGCCCTGGTTAAACAAACTGAAACCACTTGCTGAAGTGGTTGATTTTATTTCTATACATACGTACCCGGTGTGGGAATACAAGCATATACATGAAGCCATTGAATACACAAATGAAAATTATAAAGCGGTCGCAAATTTTTACCCGGGTAAAGCTGTAGTGATTACAGAAGCTGGTTGGGCAACCAATTCAAATGGCCGTGGCATCCATCCCGAACATGTAAATGAAGAAAATCAAAAAATATATTATGAAGATTTAATGTACTTGGCCGAAAAAAACAAGACTCTGGTTTTCTTTTTTGAAGCCTTTGATGAATCATGGAAAGGTTCATCAGATCCGAATGAACCGGAAAAACATTGGGGGCTTTATAAAACAGACAGAAC
>JANLSA010000235.1:0-3352 GCA_031362085.1 Bacteroidota bacterium
GTGGCAGAAAAATTTTGATTGTGCATGGATTTAATTCGACTGTTGCAAAATTTGACCGCTATGTTGTGCCTTTAATCAGGAAAGGATATGAAGTACTTGCATTTGATGCACCAGCACATGGTAAAAGCACAGGTAAAACAATAAATGCTGTACTATATAAAGATATGATTCTTGAAATTGAAAAGCAATATGGAAAAATAGAATCCTTCATTGCACATTCTTTCGGCGGTCTTGCAGTTACATTGGCTTTGGAAGAAATTAACCATGACAATCAATACCGGGTTGTATTAATAGCACCGGCCACCGAATCAAAATCAGCCATCGATTTCTTTTTCTCATTTATGAAATTAGATGAAGGAGTAAGAAAAGAATTTGATAATTATATTTTTGAAATGCGCAGGCACCCTTCTGAGTGGTATAGTGTGAGCCGGGCTATAAAAAACATTACAGCTTCTGTATTATGGTGTCATGATGTAGATGATGATTTAACCCCGTGGAATGACGCAAAAAAAGTTCAGGAAAAAAATTATCAAAATATCCGTTTTATTGTTACCAATGGTTTAGGACATCGAAAAATTTACCGGGATAATAAAGTGAGTAAAGCGATTATTGATTTTCTGTAAAACTTATTTCAATTTTAAAGCTGTATTTAATCTTCCTGCAACATTGTCCCAATTAATAATCTGCAACATGGTATCTACAAAATCATTTCTTTTGTTTTTGTATTTAAGATAATAAGCATGCTCCCATACATCCACTACCAATAAGGGAATAACACCCCATTGCGTTAGCTTCTCATGATTTTCGCATTGCAGTACCGTAAGTTTTTTGCTGTATGGCTGATATCCTAAAATGCCCCATCCGTTACCGTCAACATCCTTTGAAGTTTTAGCTAAATACATTTTTAGTTTTTCATAACTTCCAAAATCTTTTTCAATCTTCTTCAGCAAATCACCCGTAGGATCATTTTTTTTATTGGTAAGATTGGTCCAGAAAATGGTATGCAGCACATGCGATGAAAAATGATAAGATAATTTTTTTGTCCAGTAATCTACTACCTCAAGATTGTTTTCATCCATCGCTTTGCGTATTAGCTGCAAATCTTTATTCGCTGCTTTTACCGCACCACCATGATGAAAAGTATGATGGAGATAAACCGTTTCTTCATCCATATTGGGCTCCAGAAAATTTTTATTATACGGCAAAGCAAGGTGTTGAAAATTACCATCAGCATCAGTTAGTTTATCCAAACCATTTTCATTATAGTTTTGAGCTAATACTGAATTGGTTGGTAAAATGCTGGTTGCAGCCAATACACCGGTGGCTGTAAGAAATTTTTTCCTGTCCATACTATATCATTTTTTGTTATTATTTGAAAATTGATTTTTAAAAATAGACTTTAAATCTGATAGTACTTTCAAATCGTATTTTTAATAAAATGAATATTATTAAAAAAATAAAATTGGTTGTAACCGGATTACTGATAGTTCTTATTTTTACCAATGCAAATTCCAAAAAAAGATTGAACAACATGAGCAACCTGTCTTTTTCGATACTTACCCTTGGAGATTCGTACACAATTGGTGAGTCTGTTTTACCTCAGGGAGATTTTCCGAATCAAACAGTAAAATTGTTGAAAAAAGATGGATATGAATTTGACCCACCAGAGATAATTGCAAAAACCGGATGGACAACTGATGAATTGCAGACTGCAATCAATGAACATACTTTTTTGCCCAAATATGATTTTGTTACATTATTAATTGGTGTAAATAATCAATACCGTGGCCGGACTGTAGAAAATTATAAAGTCGAATTTGAAATTTTACTCAAACAGGTAATTCAACTTGCTGAAAATAATACGAACCATGTAATTGTTTTATCTGTTCCGGATTGGGGCTCTACTCCTTTCGCAGAGGGCAGAGACAGAAAACAAATAACAAAAGAAATTGATGAATATAATGCCGTGAATAAAATGATAGCTGATAAATTTAAAGTGCATTATATAAATATCACTCCCGGTACCAGAGAGGCTGCTAATGATAATTCATTGCTTGCGGCAGACGGGTTGCATCCCTCTGCCAAAGAATATCAACGATGGGCAGATCAGGTAAGTGCTTTTATCAAAACTCAGTTGCAATAAAAATTCTAACTTGCGGGCATGAAAAAATATATTCTTGCCCTTTGTTTTTTTACAACAGCAACATCTTTTGCACAAGACATAAAAATTTCTAAAGGAATTAAACAAGCAATGGATCGGATAGATACCAATATAATCCGTTCGCATATTGCCTATCTCGCTGATGATAAATTAAAAGGTCGTCTTCCAGGAACGGAGGGTTTTCAGATGGCAGTTGATTATGTAATTGATAATTATAAAAAAATCGGTTTGCAACCCGGCGGAGATAATAGTGGTTTTACACAAAAACTCATTATAAGAAAATCACTGATTAATAACAGTTCGGCAGTTGCCATTTTAAAAGATAAAAATGGTAATGCCGACTCACTGACATTTATAAGAGAATTTACACCAGCCCCTCACCCACTCATTGAAAATGCTGCTGCAGAAGCTCAATTAATTTTTGCCGGTTACGGTGTTGATATTCCCGGCGGCTATTCGGATTATAATGGCATAGATGTGAAAGGAAAAATTGTAGTGTTGCTAAATGGTGCACCTCCGGGTTTGATTTCAACATTGACTGCCCATTTTTCCAATGCAGGGAATAAAGCAACAACTGCTTTTACTAAAGGAGCAATTGGCGTTATATCGATAAATACATTAATCAGACCCGGAACAAATCCGAATCCCACAATTCAATCAAACACAACATTAAATCCGGAAAAAAATATTGCTTATGGCCGTGGGTTCATTGGAAATTTAAATATTGTATTAAATGGAACAACTTATTTTTTGAAAAAACTTTTTATGAACTCGGGTAAAAACATGATGACAGTATTGG
Source organism: Bacteroidota bacterium (assembly GCA_031362085.1). Taxonomy (GTDB): domain Bacteria; phylum Bacteroidota; class Bacteroidia; order Chitinophagales; family Chitinophagaceae; genus VBAR01. The sequence continues at coordinate 2,961 of JANLSA010000235.1, forward strand.
CCGATTTAAAAAATGGAAAACAATCTTCATTTGATTTACCTTATAGCATTTCCACTTCTTACAAAACAACACATTCTGATTTTGAAAGTTATAACGTTGTTGGCTTGATACCCGGAACAGATAAAGTTTTAAAAAACGAATACGTAGTTCATTCAGCTCATCTTGACCATTTAGGAATTGGAAAAGTTGTAGATGGGGATTCAATTTATAATGGAGCACATGATAATGCTTCGGGAGTGGCATCCTTGCTGGAAATTGCAAGAGTTTATAAATCGTCCGGAGCAAAACCAAAACGATCTGTTTTAATTGTAATGGTAACCGGCGAAGAAATGGGATTAATTGGCTCATCTTATTTTGCAGCTAACCCAACTGTTCCAAAAAATTCAATTGTT
>JANLSA010000276.1:0-34873 GCA_031362085.1 Bacteroidota bacterium
CTTGCAACTTTGTATTGAGACAAAAAGTATTGTTGCAGCTGTAAATAAAATTTTAAATCGAGATTTCATATATTAATATTTATCAGTTATTATAATCATTTTTATAATTCATTTATTTTTCTCCGTCATTGCTTCGCATAAACTCAAGTATTTTTCGTGCATCTTCCAACACCAGATTCTGATTCGGCATACGCACCATACATAACTCCAATAATTTTTGAGCTTCTGCATCTTTTTCAAGCATCATTTCCACATTCGTAACCATATTCAAAATCCAAACTGGCTTTCTCCGGGTGGTAACATTTTTCCAACCGGGCCCTACTAATTTTTCTTCAGTCAGGCGGTGGCAACTCTGGCATTTCAATTCATAAGTAGCTTTCCCTGTAGCAACCCATTCATCATTTAATGGATTGGTTATTGTTATATCGCTTTCTTTTACTTCCGTGCCGTGAACTTCAGGCTTGTCTTTGACCAATTCCTGTACATCTACAGGTGGTTCTTCTTTCTTAACACCTTCACTTCCACATGCAAGAAAGAAAAGACTACTGCTAATAAATAGTATTGCCAGTATCCGCAATTTTGTTGGTTTCATATTTTGTTTTTTTATTTAAAATTTAAAATGACAATTGTAGTTTTTTCCCGACTTACTGGTAACAGCGGATTATAATATCCCAATCGTTTTACCAGATTTAGCAGACATAAAGTGTTTAAAGCTATGCGTCCTGGACTCAATTCTATTTACACAATTCTGAATATTTATTACAAAACTCACACTCCAAATACCCGTTATCTGTATTCTTCACCATGGTTTTTCCACTATCAAAAATTGTCATAACTTTTTACTCAATGAACTAAATTATTCGTGAATAATATAAAAAGACATCGTTGTCTTTTGTGAGGTCAAAAGTATTGGGGGCCTATAAACACAGTCATGACATACATCAATTACTTAATTGATATTAATCAGTTACTATAAAAAAGTAGCCGGATATTTTTGGCGATTATATTTAAATATGATTTTATCAAAATCATTCGGCTATGCATTGCGGAGTATTATTTACATGGCTTTAATGAATGATACAAAACGGAATGTTCAATTACAGGAAATATCTGATGAGCTTTCTGTTCCACATCATTTTCTTGGAAAGGTTATGAAGCGTCTTGCAAAAAATGGTGTTGTAGATTCAACGAAAGGCCGTACCGGGGGGTTTATGTTGAATGAGCATACACTTTCAATACCATTAAAAGAGCTTATCATTCTGATAGAAGGAGATGCTTTATTTAATTCCTGTGTTATTGGATTTAAAAAATGTAATGAAAAAAATCCATGCCCATTGCACTATCAAATAGTAGAAGCAAGAAATAAAATGATAAGCACATACGCAGAAACAAAAATTGGCGATTTAATAATTCCCAATAAAGCTGAACTACTAAAAAGTTTGCTTGCGGCATAAAAAAATATCACCAGTTGACTAAAATCATTTTTTATTAAATATTGCGCATCTAATTTGGCTGTTAAATTTATTTAAATATTTTTTGCCGAATCTTAATATTATGTTTCTGAATCTTTATAAAATAACTGAAAGCTCCTTTGTATCAGACATTGTAAGTCATGATTACCGGACAGCCGATGTATTCCGAAAATATGAAATTGAATATTGCTGCGGAGGAAAATGGTCACTGGATGCTGTTTGCCTGATGAAAGGGCTTGATATCGAATTACTCAAAAAAGAACTGGAGCAGTCTACCCGGAATGTACATGTATCCAATTCACTTCGCTTTGATGAATGGCGGATTGATTTCCTTGTGGATTATATCGTAAATGTTCATCATCATTATATGAAACAGGTAATGCCTGAAATAAAAAAAATGTTGCGGTCGTTTACTGAAGAACATATAAAAAAATATCCCTATCTGAATGAACTGGAAAATGCTTTTCTGCAACTCAACAAAGAAGTATTTCCGCATATGAAACAGGAAGAAGAGATTCTATTTCCATATATCAAACAAATTTATCATGCTTACACCAGTAAAGAATCATATGCAAGCCTGCTGGTACGTACATTACGTAAACCCGTAGAAGAAGTAATGCTAAAAGAACATCAGTCTGCCCTAAGACATATACATAAAATGCGTTCTCTCACATTCGATTATTCTATTCCTGAAAAGGCTTGTATCAGCCATCGGGTTTGTTTTTACAAACTAAAAGAATTGGATAATGATCTCACACAGCACATCCATCTTGAGAATAATATTCTTTTTCCAAAAGCGATTGCAATAGAAAAAGAATTATTGAAAAAATAAGTAGTCAGGCTGGTTGCGAATTATTTTAAACTTATTTTTATCCGGCTGGCCCCACCCGGTTACTCAATTTTATATTATGGACAATAGTTTTTTTGCTTACCTCCAACAATTAGAAATGCTGGCATTTTTTTCTGGCTATCCTTTACTTTATGCTGTTACCCTTTTTATAGCCGGCAATAAACATTGGAAAAATAATTTTAAAAATAAACTCATTTCCTTATTACCATTTGCTTATGCACTTATCGGCATTTTATATTTGGGGCTTCAATTAAAAAATTTATACCCCGACTATTCTTTTAATAATATTATCACGTCATATCAATACCCCTACTTAACTGCCTGGGGGCTACTTTCAATTCTTTTCTTGTTTCCGGCCCTTCACAAAAAACCTGTATTAAGTTTACTACATAGCCTTGTTTTTTTCTTTTTTTTAGCAAGAGATTTATTTTTACACCTCATTCATGCCTCAACCAATAAGGAAGTAATAAAAAATGATATGAAAATATATTCCGACAGTCTTCTTCTGAACCTGGGGGCTTTTGCATTTATTGTATTTATCTCTTTTGTTTTTACACGTTTTAAAAGAAATATAAATTCATAGACCAGCATTTCGAACCTTTCTCCATTGGATATATACAAGTTTTCCAAAATCAGTTTATTTTATCACAAAGAAATGATGGCAGACCAGCCTGATTCTAATTCCGTGGTAAACTGATATCTATCACTTCCATTTTTGATAATAGTCATTAACTGACAATTTTTTGACAGATAGTTTTACATCGTCATTTTATTAAATATTCACATAATTAAAACACATTTTATGAAACTGTTTAGCAATAAAAACCTGATGATCCTTCTTATTCTTGTTACTGGGTACGGGTATATTATAAGTTGCACACACGATGATGAACTCATTGTTCCGATTCAGATTAGCAAACCATTTGTATCTACCCGGGGTACTGAAATATTATTACCTGGAAATTTGACAACCGGAAATGTAAACGAGTGGAAAGTAGATAAAGCTCACTCAAGTGTACTTTGGTCTACCAATTATGTTGGGGCTGCAGGATTATTAACAGGCCGCTTCAATCAATTTGGTATGCATGAGGTAACAGATGCAGAAGCTATAAGCTATGTTACTACCGGACAACCACTAAAAGACAGCTCTTGGGCATTTTATGAAAATGACCCTACAAAATCTTATTTTAATGGATATGTTCAAATCAATACATCCAATACCGGAGAGCCCGGTCGTGATGCAGGATGTAATATTTCTGGCATGGGCACAATAGCCATTGTTGCCGGATCTCAAAACTTGGCCTATCCTAACCTGGCAAAAATTAAAACTACCGAAGTAAAGTTTGACCCAGCTAGTAACGGTTATATCGTAACCTTGAATCTTACTTACCAGGGTAAATTAGCAACTCCGCTTACCAAATCCTATATAGGTACACTTAAATATATTCCCCGGCAAAGGGTACAATTTGGAACAGCTGCTGCTTATGAAGTATTCGGACTACAATTAAAATTCCAGTTTAATTGCCGTGATTTTGGAATTGTAAGCACAAGCATATCTGATAAAATTGAAATAGAGTGCAACATGAATTTCAACAATAAATAATAACTATAAAAATTTATCATAATGAAACGATTATTAATATATGCTGGCTTGATGCTTACGCTGGGTGTTATTTTTACCAGTTGTTATAAAGATATCATTGTACCAGTACTGGCATCCGACCCAGACGGGCCTCCTCAACCAGTTAGCTTTAAAACTGAATTAGCACCTTTGTTTAATACAAGTTGCACAGATGCTGGCTGTCATGTTTCCGGAGCCCATAAACCCTATTTAACGCTGGATGTATCCTATCAGCAAATTGTAAATGGTGGGTTTATTAATACTGCGCTACCCAAAACAAGCAGGCTTTATGTAATGGTAAACGGGGAAATGGCACAATACATTCCATCAGCAGTAAACAAACAAAAAGTGTACGACTGGATAAGAAACGGCGCACCGAATAATTAACCGACATAAAAAAATTACAATGAAACGCAAAATAATAAACGCAAAAAACCGGGTAGCAAAAACTGCTTGCCTGATTATTTGCCTTGCACTATTAAATGGTTCTCTTTTCGCTCAGGACACAATAAAAGTGGAAGAGGAAACATCAGCAGTTGCTAAAATAAAACCCGTAAAAAACACTTTCCAAAGTGTGTGGATAATAGATAACCAAACTGTAATGGTACCTGTAAAAGGAACTTTTGAAATGGATATAATGCACCGCTTCGGTACTGTGGATAAAGGATACGATGATTTTTGGGGATTCTTTGCTCCATCGAATATAAGAATTGGGGTAAGCTATGCACCTATCAATAAACTGAATATCGGAATCGGATTTGCAAAAACAACAGCGACAATTATTCCTTACCAGGACAAACCTTCAAGTGTTAGTGGACCATTCTGGGACGGAAGTTTGAAATATTCAATCATTACTCAAACAAAAGGAAAATATCCTGTAAGTGCATCTTACTATTTTAATATGGGTGTGAACACAAAGAAAGATCCCGCACATGAAATTTACCGCGATACAAATTCTTTTGGAAATAAAACAACCATACTTGGAATCAGCAGCGACCGGTTTTCTTTTTTCCATCAACTGATAATTGCAAGAAAAATTACCAATAAACTTTCTGTACAGATAGCCCCAAGTGTTTCGCACCAGAATGTAGTAAATGGTTATTTTGTTCAAATAGATAGTACGAAGCTGAAAGTAAATCCATCAATGGAACATAATCATTTCGCAATCGCTGCATCTGTACGGTATAAATTAACGGAGTCTATGGCATTGAATCTGAATTATGATCAACCCCTTACCAAACATGTTGCAAACAATCCTAATCCAAGTCTCTCTTTTGGCATGGAGATTAATACCAGCAGCCACGCATTTCAATTATTCTTTACAAACTTCTATTATATAAACCCTCAAACAAACAATCTGTACAATCACAATTCACCATTTGATTATACCGATGCATCGAATAATAAAATTAATGGTGGCAAATATCTGATTGGATTTAATATTACCCGTTTGTGGAATTATTAAAAATCAAAAAAAGCCATGTGGATCAATTAGTGAATCCTTAATAAAGCCCCGGTATCAGGTATCGGGGCTTTTTATTTAATGCTTAAATTTGAATTTTAAAAAAACATTTTACATGAAATGCTATTTCTTCATTTATTTATTAACAACTTTATGCTATTTTTCCTGTACAAATGGTAACAAGCAAAAACCAATTATAAATAAAACTGAAATACATAAGGATCGTGAACTTAAACCTTCATCAAGTTTTTCAGATACGGTAAAAATAAATTCTCCTGCTGCCGTTTTTTTCAAACCCGACTCATTGCAACTTGAAAAAATAAAAACAATAACTGATTCGGCAATTTTTGAAAGTATGGAGCATGATTGTTTTTTCCAGATGAGAAATGCCAGGAACATTGTCGACAAATATTATCTCGGAGTAGAAATCATTAATCTGACTAAAGCCCGATTCCTGCTGTTTGAATACAAAAATGGAATCAAAGAATTAATTGACCTCGACAGCAATAATGACCCTTGCGGAATTTATCTTTTTGATGGTAGCCGAAAACCTGTTATCACTGATATGACCAATATTGAAACTGCATTGAGTAATTATTTTGAAAAATAACCTCTCAATTTTAAAATACAACCATCACGAATCTTACTGATTAAAATCATGTGAACCTCTTTTTTCTGTCAATAGCCGGATATTTTTTACAGCCTACTTTTATTCCAGAAAATAGTTATTTAAAATAAAACATAATACAATGAAATCCTTAGTAATCGTTCTTTCTGTTGCAGCTAGTCTTTTAGGTGCCAGTTTTACTTTAAAATCTTTAGTGGATAAAAAACCCTGGCCCGTTCCTGACAATTATAAAACCATGAAAAACGCGGTGGCATCCAATGCTGAATCCATCGCTGAAGGAAAAACATTATATGGAACACACTGCAAATCCTGTCATGGTACAAAAGGATTAGGTGATGGTCCCAAAGCCGCTCAATTAAAAACTGAAGCTGGCGATTTTTCAAAAGCAGATTTTCAGGCTCAAACTGATGGTGCAATTTTTTATAAAACATCTGAAGGCCGTGATGATATGCCAAGTTTTAAAAAGAAATTACCCGATGCAGATGAAAGATGGAGTATTGTAAATTATATGAGAACTCTTAAGAAGTGATATGTCTTAAAAGTGTGGTTTAAACCCGGTTGAAAATTTCAACCGGGTTTTTTTATAGAAAAAACGAACTGATAATAATCATAAAGTCCAATGATAAATGTAATACTTAAGTATTTGCCCCCTTTATAGCTTTCCGCTTTATTTAAATCAATTATCAACTGAACAAAATGAAAGAACAACAAAAATCCAGACGTAGTTTTTTTCTTAAAACAGCTGGCATTGCAGCTGCTGCTGCACTTACCGGTTGGTTTGGCTTTTCACAAAAGAAAAAAAAGGAAACAGTAAAAATGCTTACCCAGGACGGCAGGCTTGTTGAGATTGATAAAAGCCTTATCAGCTCAGCTAGTAAAAAAATAGAGAAAGAAGAAATTCATACCTGGGTGAAAAATAAAACCACATCTAATAAAATCAACTGATAAACATGTGTAACTGTTCAAACGAAACCAAATGTCATTCCCGGAAAGAGTTCCTGGTAACTGGTCTACTCGCGGGCCTGGCAGTAAGTTGTTCTGATAAAACTCCTTTCACACCCGGCGAAGATCAGCCCGTGGTAGCCTCTGGCGAAAAAGTAAAATTGCTTTCAGTAGATGGAGAGATCATAGAAGTGGACAAAGCTTTTTTAAAACCTGTGCCGCACTTGCCATCTGTAAGTAATGACGAAATAAGAAAAGGAATTGATGGTAAAAAATTTGTGATGGTGATAGATCTTGCCCGGTGTAAGAATTTAAAATTCTGCCAGGCATCCTGTAACCATGCACACCAGGTACATCCGGGGCAAAACTGGATAAAAATATATCCCATGCAGGATGCGGATAAAACCGCACCTTACTGGCAACCTACCACCTGCATGCATTGTGATGAACCACCTTGTGTAAAAGTTTGCCCGGTAGATGCAACCTTTAAACGCCAGGATGGTATTGTGTTGATTGATAGCGACCGTTGCATAGGCTGCCGTTTTTGTATGGCCGCCTGTCCTTATTCTACCCGGGTGTTCAATTGGGGAGAACCGGAACAGCCGGTAGCGGGGATGAGTGATCATGTATTTATGAAAACGGGCACTGATTATGATGCTGAAACGAGTACACCGCAGATAAAAGGAACCGTTGGTAAATGTGATTTCTGTCCTGATATGGCCCGTATGGGTATGTTGCCACATTGTGTATCTGCCTGCCCCAATGGTGTTTTTATGTTTGGAGATATGAACGAAGATTCTGTTACCAATGGTGCCGAAACATTTCGTTTCAGTGAGCTTATTAAAGATAAAGCTGGGTATCGCCTGATGGAAGACCTGGGAACAAAACCAAGAGTTTATTACCTGCCCCCGGTAAACCGAAATTTTAAATTTGAAGATGGCCTTAAAAAAGAAGAGCCTGCTGAAAAAAAATCTTAAACTAACAACGTGGAAAATATACAAAACTTCTCCCGGGAAAAAATTATCAATGATCTGCTGCCGCAAAAATTTGGACGCAGAGGAATGATCTGGACCGCTACATTGATTGTCATCTGTTGTATCGGTGCTTTCGCTTATTTTCAACAATTAAGAAAAGGATTGGTTGTTACCAATATGGGTGATTATGTTTCGTGGGGAATTTATATTTCAAATTTTGTTTTTTTTGTTGCCATCAGCCTGGTAGGATCACTTATCACGGCTATTTTCCGGCTGGCAAATGTTCCCTGGCGTACTCCGCTTACACGTATTTCCGAAATCATAGCTGTATCAGCTATCACATTTGCATCCTTGATTATTATAGTGGATATGGGGCGACCTGAACGTCTTGTAAATTTGTTTACACATGGTCGTCTGCAATCACCCATTATGTGGGATGTAATTGTAATAGGTACTTATTTCTGTCTCAGTTTGTTTTTGCTTTATATAACAATGTTGCCTGATTTAAAAACACTGATTGCGGCAAAAGAGAAGTTGGGTAAACCTTTTTCAAAACTCTATCGCTGGCTGGCCTCATTCTGGAAAGGAACTGAAGCACAGGAAAAAATTCGGAACAGAGCTATTACAATTATTTGCGTTGTAATCATTCCTGTAGCGTTTTGCATCCATACAGTAACCTCCTGGTTATTTGCAACTACGTATAGACCCGGATGGGATAGTACAAACTTCGGAGCTTATTTCGTTTCAGGTGCATTTTTAGTAGGTGCTGGTGGCGTAGTTGTAGCTATGTATATTTTTCGCAGGGTATATAAACTTGAAAATTATATTACCGATATGCATTTCGATAAAATGGGTAAAATCCTGGTGATGCTATCCTTATTGTACTTGTACTTTAATATAAATGAATACCTGGTGCCTGCATTTAAAATGAAAAAATCTGAGGAAGAACATTTGACCCAATTATTTGCAGGTGAATTTGCTCCTCTGTTCTGGTTTGCAATTTTCGTCGGTATGATAATTCCAATTTTAATCGTCATTTTTCCTAAAGGAAGAAAACCTAAACCTATGTTTGTTGCAGGTGTAATGGTGGTGGTAGGTGCATGGTTTAAACGTTATCTGATTGTTACCCCTACAATGCTTCATCCCTTTTTACCAAAATTTGATTCGCCACTCCGTTATAGCCATTACTTTCCCAGTTGGGAAGAGTGGGCTATTGCATTGGGTTCACTTTCGGGTGCATTGTTAATCATAACTTTTTTTGTACGGGTGTTCCCCATCATCTCAATTTATAAAACAATAGAACAAAATGAGGAAGAAAACGCTAACTAATCAATTCATACTCTTGGTATGTTTTATTTTTACAGTACCAGAAATACAGGCACAGGATTCCATTGTGAAAGAATCCGTATTGAATATGAAATATTATTCAGTAAATAATAAAATCCCCTACCTCATTATTAAAACACAATACAAACTGGGCAAAAAATACACCCCCGTAAAAAATATCCCTGTTCAGGTTTATATTGACAGCGATTCCAGCGAAGCAAATTTATTAGGTAAAGCAATTACAGCTGATAATGGTGAAGCAAAACTGATCATCCCTGCATCCGTAAAAGCAATATGGGATGCATCATCACTTCATAACTTTATTGCTTCGTCAACTGCTACAAAAGAATTTGATGCAACAAAAACAGAATTGCCTGTTACCAAATCAAAAATAGAAATTGACACTTCTTCTGATGGTGAAACAAGATCGATAACCGTAAAGGCTACCGAATTGAAAAACGGAGTATGGGCGCCAGCAAAAGATGTTGAATTAAAAATAGGAATCAGCCGGCTTAACAGTTTACTGCCCGTTGGAGATGAAGAAACGTACACTACGGATTCCAGTGGGCAGGCAACAGCAGAATTTAAAAAAGACAGTATGCCGGGAGATATAAAGGGAAATTTAATCTTAATGACAAAAGTGGAAGACAATGAGTTTTATGGAAATCTATCAGTAGAAAAAGTGGTGCCCTGGGGTGTATATAAAATAACAGAAAACAATTTTAATAAAAGAGCATTATGGGGCACCCGAGATAAAACTCCGGTTTGGCTACTCATTATGGCTTATTCCATTGCGGGTGGTGTTTGGAGTGTCTTTATTTATCTCATCTTTCAATTATTAAAAATTAAAAGACTGGGCAAGGCTTCTGTTTAGATTCATTCCATTTCTAATTTCATTCACTTTAAATAAACCAATCATTCTTTTAGATGAACCGATTTTTAAACTTCCGAGTTTAAAATTGCATGGAATCAATCGATTCGGGTTAATTATACAGGTCAAGTTAAATAATATATATCCATAAGCCCAGCAAATAATTAACCTAATAAAAAAACCGACAATCATTTTAAATTTCCGGTTTTTCTTAACGTCAACTTTTCAATCTTTGTTTATTCATGCACACACATTACAGGTATATGAGATTGAAAAACCAATTGTCTTGAACTACTGGATTTAAAAATTCCTTCCAGCAGTTTATGTTTTTTAGGAATTGTAATTACTAAATCAAGATTATTAGTTTCAGCAAATAGATTGATTCCATCTTCAACATCTGCATTATTTATAAAATGATAAATGGGTTTTAAATCTTCGAGCAAGTTGTGCATCAGAAAAGATTGCTCAGGAGTTTCCGGTTTAAAATTTTTATTATTATAATCTACATTTAGAATATGCAACTCAGCATCAAATTCGGTAACCATTTGCTTAATAAACTGAACTGGCGTTGTTTCAACTACTTGTTTGAAATCGCAGGCAAAGCCAATTTTTTTAATCCCTTTTCCATACACTTTACCGGTTGGCACACATATTACAGGAAAAGTAAGATGCCGTATGGCAGAAAGTGTGGTGCTACCAAAAACTATTTTCTCTAATCCTGTTTTTCCTTTTGCACCCATCACGACAGCAAAGGGGCGAATTTGCTTACACAATTCTTCCAGTTCGTCTATTGTATTTCCCATTCTTGCTTCTGCATACACCTTAATTTTACCTGAGGTTACATGTAAAAGTTTTTGCTTCATTTCTTCCAGATGTGTCTCACTTTCCTTTTTTAATTCATCTACGGATAATAGCAAAATGGTAGCCTCGGAATAAGTTACCGGAATAGTATAAACATTCAACAATAAGATGCTTGCATTAATGGCCATTGCCATGTCAGCTGCAAAATGCACCGCATTCAGTGATACAGGAGAAAAATCGGTGGGGACAATTATCGTTTTCATGATTTATTATTTATTACTGTGAAGTTAAATTGTTAGAAAATTGTATGGGAGTGACCTAAGTCAACCTCATATCTGATTCTTGTTTCAAAAAATGAAAATTACGGTTTTGCTGGCATCCTTTCTATGAATTATTTTTTAATTGAGCCTCCTCCTGCCAAACAAAAATCAATTAATCATCTGTTGAAAAACAGTAATGATGCCAGTATGCTAAAATAACTTTATACGACTTCCATAATTCAGGTTTATCATTTTAAATCATACAAAAGAATCGGAAACAAGCTGTTAATGATTACCTGATAAATTTAAAATCGGAGATAGAAATTCGTAATCTGCATCATAAATTAGACCTGCTGATGACGGAGCAAATGAAAACCTTATTTGAAATTCAGAAAGTACAAATGGAGCTGATGGAGGATATAAAATCTGTTATAAAAAAATAAGATACTGGCGTTTAAAGATTAATTTTAAACATTGGATTCACTAACTCACATTGCACTGGGAGCCTGCATCGGTGAAGCATTACTGAGAAAACCGCTTGGTAAAACCGCAATGCTATGGGGCGTACTGGCACAGTCAATCCCAGATATTGATTTCGTTGCATCCTTTTGGCTCAACACTTCACAAAATTTACTTGCTCATCGTGGATTTACACATTCATTTTTATTTGCATTGATCATTGTGCCTGGATTTGCCTTAGCAGCTGATCATTGGCACCGGCCTCATAATATTCGTTTTTCAAAATTTATTTTATTTTTTGCTTTACAGGTTTTCATTCATATAATTCTGGATGCTTTTAATAATTATGGTGTTGGATGGTTTGAGCCATTCAGTCATCAGCGTATTTCATTTAATATATTATTTGTTGCTGATCCTTTCTTTTCATTTGGTTTAGGTGTTGCAGCTGTTGCATTGATCATTTTAAAGCGATTGGATAATCGGCGGAAATTATGGATGCGTTTCGGATTAATACTGCCTGCATTCTACCTCTGCTACTCGTTATTCAATAAAACAATAATTGAAAGAGATGTCAGGAAAGCATTTCGAATTCAAAAAATATCCTACCCCGATTATTTTACTACCCCTACTCCATTTAATAACTGGCTTTGGTATGTAGTGGCTAAAGATGATTCAGGATACCATGTCGGATTTCGGTCTGTGTTCGATAAAAAATCAACGATTGACTTTACTTATTTTCCCCGTAATGATTCCTATTTACAACCGGTAAATGATCATGAAGATATACATGATTTGTTGCAGTTTGCCCGTGGATTTTATACTGTTGAAAAATGGAGTGACACGCTGGTTTTCAATGACCTTCGTTTTGGGCAAATAACAGGATGGCAAAATCCAAAAGGGAAATTCGCATTTCATTATTTTCTCCAGCATCCTGATAATAATAAAATGGTAGTGCAACGCGGAAGGTTTGAAGGATGGAACAACCAAACAGTAAAATCATTAATTAAAAGAATTAAAGGAAATTAACTCTCATTTAGTTGCTGCATTTTCTATCCACTTCGTTTAAAATAAAAGGTGATTAAATAAAGAAACGTACGGAGAAACTGGTATGAAAACCAGCGGGCAAACTGGTTAAAAATATTTTTTGACCGTGTATGATATTCCTGTGTTATAAGGATGCAATCATTTTGAATAATATCTCCAAGTGTTTTTTCAGTTTGAATTGCAAAAGATGGGTTTTTTACATCCAGGTTGAGTTCAACACTTGCATAAGCACTTAAATTATTCAGGTTATACGATCCTATTGTTATCCATTCAGAATCGCAAGCCGCTATTTTTGCGTGTAATACATTTTCCTGGTATTCATATAGCTCAATCTTATTGCGCAGCAGCCAGTCATACATCCAGCGTTCTGCATACTTGGCAAGTAGTATATCAGAACGTCCTGCAGTAATTATTTTTATTTTTACCCCCCGTTTCGAAGCATCACTTATTAATCGACGGATAGTTTTGCCTGGTAAAAAATAACTGCAGCAAATGGTTATATGGGACTGTACATTCCGGAGCATTTCAATATAGGTTTTTGAAATCTGGTTCTTCCGCCGCACCCAATCTTCACGGCGCATACGTACCAGACATGCTTCTTCCGGTTTAATTGCATAAACCATTTCTTTTTCTTCGCAGGGTGTTATTTTCATATCGATAGAAAATTCGTACCATGTTTTCCAACATAACACGCAGAGTTCACGGGCAATTTCACCTTCGGCATACAATGCAAAATCAAGCCAGGCAGGCTGACCAAGCATATCATTATACCGGTCGCTGATATTAACACCGCCCACTAAAGCAAATCTTGTATCTGCAACTGTTACCTTATGATGCAATCGCCTACCGAGATAAAAACGCTTGCTTTTAAAAAGCGGTTCAAACATTTTAAAATTAATTCCTGCATTTCTCAAATCATTAATAAAACTTTGCGATAGTACCTGTGATGCATAGCCATCTGCAAGAAAATAAACTTTTACATTTCTTTTTACAGCTGCTTTCAACGCATCCGCCACCAATGTTCCGGTTTCATCGTCATCATAAATATATGTTTGCAGGTGAATGCTTTCTTTGGCATTATTAATTATTTGAAGCAACAAGTCAAAATATTGCTTGCCCCCCCGAATCAACTCGACTTTATTTTGTGCTGTAAATTCCGTTGCAGCTTTTGGATTGCCAAACGACATTTATAAAATTAAACTATTTAAGCGGCTCTTTCAATGCAATGATTTTTTTCATTCATTCCTTTGTTCAATTCTTATGGATTAATTAAGATAGGTGCCCGGGCCTTTAAGTTTATTTCAAACTCTGCCAATTGAGATAATCTGTCGTCTATTTGCTTTTCATTTACTTCAGCTTCATGAAAAACGGTGGCAGCCTTTTCCATAGCTAATGCTTTTGCAAAGGCTGCTGCTGTACCATACATACTTATTTTATAATGATTAATTGACTGAACACAAGCAAGCAAACAGGCATCCTTTACTTCAGCATCTGCACAAATACCAAGTTTTTCTTCTGTTTCCTCAATAAAGGCTTGCATCACCCGATTAACTAAAAAAACTGACAAAATTTTTTCTTCATCTATAAATTGTTCCATTTTTTCTATATGCCGTTCTACATAACCCTGGTATCGAAGTAAACCTTCTTTTAATTTTAAGGAGCTGGATTTGAATACCCATTCACGCAGAATATTTTTCAATTGTACCTCTGCACTACTGAATTTAGCTGCATCATAATCGAGCAGGTTATGCAATGTTCCAATTGCCTGATTGGTATTTTCTTTCATATTTCATCGATTTTAGTGAATTGAAGTTAAATTCATAAATCGCATTAATTACTGATTAACATCACAAAAAAATCTGACAGTACTCATTGGAAACCCAAATAATATGATTTCATTTTGATTCGATTTCTAAATTGTATGGCAAAGAAAAAACAACCCGGAGAACCAACGGAAATTCCATATCCAGGGAAACGTCCTGAGCTAGAACCAGATCAGTTTCCGGATCCTGAAATTCCGCCAGAAGAATTACCAGATATCATTCCGGATGATGACCCTTTTGTAAATCCTCCCGGTGAAATACCGCCACCCGGTGAAAGACCCTGATTATTATTATTAATAAAATACTATGAAACATATTGATAAAGCTGTTGATTATAAAATGATAGCAATTACAAGTAAAGCCTTTCAGGATGGAGAAATGATTCCTGCAAAATATACGTGTGATGGAAATAATATCAATCCACCAATCGCTTTAAAAAAGATTCCGAAAGAAGCTAAAAGCCTTGCTCTCATAATTGATGACCCGGATACGCTGAATGGCACATGGGTACATTGGCTTGTCTGGAACATTCCGGTCACTCATTCTATTAAAGAAAATCATAGAACCGGTATTGAAGGGATTAACGATTTTAATCAACGCCACTATTGTGGGCCATGTCCTCCATCCGGTAAGCATCATTATTTTTTTAAAATTTATGCTTTGGATGCCAAATTGAATCTTCCTTCAAACACAAAAAAACCAGATCTGGAAAAAGCAATGAGTGATCATATTATTGGGTTTGGAGAATTAACCGGATTATATAAAAGAAAATTATAGAAAATAAAGGCATCTTGAAACCGCTTACTATCATTAAAACAATTCATACAATTATATGGCTATTTTTTAATGTTGTAATTTTCTACTTATTGTATACAGTGATTACAAATAAAATTGATAAATGGGTCTGGATTTGCGTTAGCCTCGTAATTATTGAAGGTATCGTACTGCTTGTGTTTAAAAGACTATGCCCGGTTACATTAATGGCAAGAAAATACTCCGCTTCAACCAAGGATAATTTTGATATTTATTTGCCCAATTGGCTGGCTAAGTATAACAAGCTGATTTATACTAGCATCTTTATTTTTGCTGTTCTTATCCTTTTGTATCAGCTCATATTTAATAAATAAATTTTACCAATGAAGAATAAAATTCAATCGGAAAGCCTGCAAACTGAAATTGATGCTTCGTACCTCTATACAAAACTTGCTGAAGCCGAAAATAATATAGCTGTTGCAAAACTTTATCATGAACTGGCTGCTATTGAAATCAGTCATGCTAATGCTATGGTAAAAAATTATAAAGAAAAAGGGATTGTATTTGAATTGCCACAAGCTTCCTGGCGGGCAAAGGTGCTTAACCGCATTGGTAAAATTTTTGGATATGAATATGTTGTCAGTTCATTAGTGGAAACCGAGAAAGCACTTGCAGTAAAACAATCAAGCGATAAAGCAAAACAAAATATTCCGTTGACTGGTCACGAAACAAATCATGTAAAAATTTTAGAAAATTTAATTTCTACACAAAGCAAAGTATCCGGAGAAAAATTATCAAAGCTGGAAGGCAGAAGACATAAAACGGTTGGAGGTAATGCACTAAGAGCAGCTGTACTGGGAGCAAATGATGGATTGGTTTCAAATATGAGTTTAGTAATGGGTGTAGCGGGTGCTACCAATGGAGAACAAGGTGTATTAGTTGCCGGAATGGCGGGATTAATGGCTGGTGCATTATCAATGGCATTAGGTGAATGGATTTCTGTAAAAAGTTCGCAGGAACTTTATGAACGTCAAATGAAACTGGAGATGGAGGAAATAGAAAATCATCCTGAAACTGAAATTAAAGAACTGCAACTTATATATATCGCCAAAGGAATTCCAGAAGAGCAGGCAAAAACGATGGCAGAAAAAATAATGAGTGACCCTGCTCTTGCACATGAGGTACTTATCAAAGAAGAGCTTGGAATTAATCCAGAGGAACTCAAAGGCTCTGCCTGGACTGCTGCTATTGCTTCATTCATCCTTTTTGCAATCGGTGCTATTATACCCGTTATTCCTTTTTTTATCGGAAGCAGCTTTATCACAATCATCTGGAGTTTGGTTTTAAGTACAATTGGTTTGTTCCTTATAGGGTCAGCTATTACCTTATTTACGGGAAAAAGTATCTGGCACTCCGGTTTCAGACAGGTAATTTTCGGATTGGCCGCAGCCGCTATTACTTTTTCTATTGGCAAATTAATAGGTGCAAGTATAGGAGGATAATATTCAGGAAACTTAATCAATCTGCATGATGACTCTTATCATGCAATTCAGCAGTTCCTGCATCATAATTTTGATTAGTTAATTTATTAGTTATGCCGGGAAAAACATCAAAGCAATTTTTTTTTGATTCGGATGAGTTAAGAGATTATAAGAAAAATTTGAAAAAGCAAAAAGTTGTTTGATAAAACAATTGCTACAAAATATTTTTTCTATTATTTCATTTAATTAAAATCACTTTTTTATATGAAACAAAATATGGGTAAAACAGATCGTACAATCCGAATACTTGCTGCCATTATTATTGCAACACTTTATTTTACCAATACCATTACGGGCACACTTGCCTATGTGCTACTAGCCATTGGCGGTATTTTTCTTTTAACAAGCCTTGTGGGCTCATGCCCGCTGTATTCTTTATTTGGCTCCAGCACATGTCCAAAAAAATAAATGATTAACTGACAAGATTAAATACGGTTATCCCTCTGCTTGTGTTAAATTTACATTCTATCAAACGAAGTACTGCTATGCTTGAACAGGCCCACATGACCTCATTGTTTGAAAATGCAACAGAAGGAATTATTCTCACGAATAGAACCGGCAATATTGTATTAGTTAATCCGGCAACAGAAAAAATGTTTGATTATCTGCCAGGTGAATTAAATGGAAAGCCAATTGAAATTCTGATACCGGAAAAATCCAAACCCCATCATCACCAATTACGTGAAGGGTTTTATCACAAACCTTCTAATCGCTCAATGGGAATTGGCCGTGATTTAAATGGACTAAAAAAGGATGGAACAGAGATTCCGGTTGAAGTAAGTTTAAGCCATTACCAACAGGATGGGAACATGTATGTCATTGCATATATTGTTGACATTACGCTACGGAAGGAAATTGAAAATAATATGCTAAGGCAAAAAGTGGAGCTGGAAAAAATAACGGATAAAATGAGACAGTTAAATGCTGAATTGGAAGTAAAGGTGGAGGAAAGAACTCTTATTTTAAAGGAAGCACTTCAAAAATTGGAACAATCACAAGAGGAACTTAGTGATGCATTAGAAAAAGAAAAAAATCTGAATGAAATTAAAGGACGGTTTGTATCAATGGCTTCGCATGAATTCCGTACACCACTTACTACCGTTTTATCATCGGCATCACTCCTTTCAAAATACACCGAAACCGGCGAACAGGAAAAAAGAGAAAAACATATAAAACGGATAAAAAATTCAGTAAATAACCTGAATGATATACTGGAAGATTTTCTTTCATTAGGTAAACTGAATGAAGGAAAAATAGAAAAGAAATTTGAACAGGTAAATCTTTTAATGGTAATAGAAGACACAGCAGATGAATTAAAATCGCAGTTAAAACCCGGTCAACATTTAATTGTAGATTACGCTGGGGATTGTGATGCTTTTACAGATAAAAAATTATTCCGGAATATTCTTGTTAACTTGATTAGTAATGCAGTCAAGTTTTCTGATGAGAGCAAAAAAATAACAATCAATGGAAGATCTGAAGAGGGCAAAGCCATTATTTCTGTAAGCGATGAGGGAATTGGTATTTCTGAAGATGATCAGCAACATTTATTCACCTCTTTTTTCCGTGCGGCAAATGCAACGAATATAAAAGGCACCGGCCTTGGTCTGCATATTGTAAAACGATATGTTGATTTGCTGGATGGCGATTTAAACTTGAAAAGTATTTTAAACAAAGGAACAACCGTAACATTTTCAATACCACTAAACTAATATAAACATGAAATCTGTTTTAGTTATTGATGACAATGCCGACATAAGAGATAATACAGCTGAGATTCTTGACCTGGCAGGTTATAAGACTTTTACCGCTGAAAATGGGAAACGTGGTGTAGAGATTGCACAACGGGAAAAACCTGATATTATCGTTTGTGATATTATGATGCCCGAGCTGGATGGATATGGCGTTTTGCATTTATTAAAAAAGAATGCAGAGACCGAAAACATACCTTTTGTTTTTCTGACTGCCAAGACGGAAAGAAATGATTTTAGAAAAGGAATGGAAATGGGTGCTGATGATTATATCACAAAACCGTTTGAAGAAATTGAACTGCTCAATGCAATTGAAGTGCGGCTGAAAAAAGCAGCTGTGCTTGATAATAAATATTCTTCTTCGCAGCAGGGCATAAATCAATTTATAAAAGATGTAAAAAACTCCGGGCTGGTAAAACAACTGGCCGATCAGTATGATGTGGAGAGTTATTCAAAAAAACAGGTGCTGTACCAGGAAACAAAAAGACCCAAATTTTTATACTATTTAGTAAAAGGAAAAGTAAAAGGATTTAAAACCCATGAAGATGGCAAGGAATACATAACCGATTTATTCAGCGATGGTGATTTTATCGGCTACCCGGCTATTATTGAAGAAAAAAATTATGATGACTCTGCCATTATTCTGGAAGATGCAGAAATTATGCAGATACCAAAAGAAGATTTTTTAAAAATGATATACGGCAATATGGATGTGGCCACCAAATTCATCCGCATCATTACCCAAAATGTAAAAGAAAAAGAAGACCGGTTACTGAATCTTGCCTACAGCTCACTTCGCAAACGGGTGGCAAAAGCATTAGTGGATATTCAAAGCAAGTTTCACGCAGAGAATACAAGCAAGCCACTTGAAATATCAAGAGAAGATTTTGCACATTATGTAGGCACGGCTACGGAATCGCTGATACGTACACTCAGCGATTTTAAATCGGAGAAACTGATTGAAATAAAAGAGGGAAAAATTTCTATTTCAAATTTTGAGAAACTAAAGCATCTTCTTTATTGACCGGTATGGCAGGATCTCTGAATTCAGTTAGCCGGCTGTTTTTTGTTTTATTATTTCTTTGCCAGTATCCATTTACTTCTGCAGATACAATAGCAGGCAAATGCCATTGATTTTCAAACAAATCTTCCACTTCTTTTGTTGTCAATGATTCATCAATAACTATGTTTTCTTTTGCGCAATCGGGGTAAAACTTTTCTACCGGTATAAATAAAAATGAGTAATGAAAATGAGATGATAGATTTAATTTTTCATTGCCCTGAAAAATAAAATCAATCTTCAACCGGGGGAAATTTTTTGAAAACCCGGATTGTATAGACTGTAAGGAAGAATTCGAAAAAAAATGTAATACCATTTTTTTTAGTTAAAAAAGCCCCCGTCTATCCACACAAGCAGGGGCTATGACTCCGCACTTTTCACATTAGTTTACGGAAATACTTTTTGTTTTCTTTGGTACCTTAATTTCCATTTTTGGTATGGCGATTTTCAATTCTCCATTTTTGTACTCCGCATTAATTTTACTGCTATCGCAATTTTCAGGAAGTGTGAAACTGCGGCTCCAGCTACTGTAATTGTATTCTCTTCTGTTGAAGCGGCCATTTTTTTCCTCCTTATGTTCGCTTTCATGCTCTGCACTGATGGTAAGCATTTGATCGTAAGCTTCCACTTTAATATCTTTCTTTTCTAATCCAGGTGCGGCAATTGTCAACTGAAATTCCTTGTTTGATTCTGAAACATTTACAGCAGGTACATTCATTACCTTACCATAATTAAAAAATTCATCCAACGGTGCGTTGAAGAATTTGTCCATCCAGTTATTATCAAAAAGTGTAGGGATGGAAATTCGGGGTTTGTCTAATGCTTTTGTTTCCATATATATTAATTTTATTGATGAAGAATCGCTACAAAAGCAAGTTCATTCTTCTATTAAGCAAAATCAATGATTAAGGTAAACAGAGCCAATGATTATTGTCAACCCTCTTTTTTTAATGGCTGGAATCCCGGTTTAAATCGTAGTCATCGGTTTTATCTTCTGCAACCGATTTAGTTGATATTTCTCTGCCATGGTTGTTTTGTTGCTGAAGAGTCCAGCTATCTGTCATACTGGTCTCCAACCACAGGTTTCCGGATTTCCTAAATACCTGGGCAGTAAGTCCAAATTTTTTTTGAAATATATTTTCCAGCTCAACCACTTTCATTTCCCCATCTATTTCTACTTCTCCCGTTGAATTTGCCGTTTGCCCATCACCTATTTTTCGGTTATGCGGAATTATGCTAGTCGATGACAACTCCGAACGGGATAAATTTTTATTATAAAAGAACTCCAGCTTTAAAAAAGAAAATGCTTCATTAAATTCCTTTTGAAGATCACTTATTAAACGATTGGGTAGTATATGCAAAACCATATTATCAATATTAATAAACATAAATCGTATTTAATTCAGGCATGTTTAAGCCTGTTTCTTTTGAATTAATAGAATATGCTGTTCGTTTATAATTTGTTATTTTAAAACTGGCAAGCATAAAAAATTAGTCTGATTAAGTACCAAAACTATTTTGCTTGGGAAAGGAATTGCATGATGCAGATAAGAGTGCCGGGTGATTTTCATCAATTGGGGTTGTTACCGGACAAGAATCAGCCTCTTCCCTGTTGATATATCTATTTGTACAATAAATGTTTCTTTTCTGCAGGCACTTACATTACATCCACATTGAGTAGCCGGTTGCCAATGAGGTGAGTCTCTAAATAATTCTGTACAGGATTCTCTAACTGTTTTTGTTACGCCTTTTTGAAAACTGAGGTCTTTAATGATTCCGTTTTTATCAACTATAAACTGAATAGTTGCCGTATCAGAAAAACGGGAGACAGAATCAGGAAGACTTTTTTCAACTCGTGTAAAATTAAAATTCTTTTTTACAAACTCTTTCCATTTAACTAAACCACCCGGAAAGCCAGCTTCAATTTCTATTTTTTCAAATATTTTATTTTCATCTGAGTTATTGAGAAGCTGCGCATTTTCAAACAATGGAAATAAAAAAAATACAATTGTCAGGGTTTTGTTCATATCAGCCGGTTTTAATTCCGGGAAAGATCAGGATTCCCAAAAATTATATTTCCATAAAATTGCCCATATCCCTTCTTTCTTTTTTGGTAGGCCTTCCTATTTTACTTTGCCGCTTACCCGTGTTAAAACTTGCGGTTTGAAATTTTATACGTTCTATTTCGGCGGCGGGAGTAATATCGTTATAAAATTTTATCGCTTCAGTATAGGCTACTCGTTTAAATAAAAGGGCTGTTACTTTTATACGCCAGCGTTTTGCTTCGGTTTTTACTTCATACTCCTCTTCTACATTTACCTGCTTTGATGGCTTCACCTGCGCATCATTACATTTAACTTTTCCCTTATCGCATGCCGCCGTAGTTTCAACTCTTGTTTTAAACAATCGGATTGCCCACAGGTATTTATCGATGCGGAGCTTCTCTTTTTCTGCCATTGCTGTAATAAAATATTTTCAATCAAAAAGTTTTTTCTACATTACAAACCTAAAATAAACAAATAATGAAAACAACAGGTACTAAAATTGTTTTTAGCGTACTTATTTACTTTTTTCCGGTAATTCTTATTGCACAGGGAGGCGGTATCAACTGGACACCTGATGGCAATTCGTATCTTAGAAATGAGGGCGGCGAAATTGTAAAATACACCTTGCCTCAGAATACAAAAATAGTAATTGTAAAAAAAGACAACCTGAAACCGGCAGGAGCCGATAAACCGTTAACCATACGCAACTTTAAGTTTTCGGCTGACAATTCAAAAGTTCTGATTTATACCAACACAAAAAAAGTATGGCGTCTGGAAACAAGAGGTGATTATTGGTTGCTGGATATGAGCTCAAACAAATTAAAAAAATTAGGAATTTCAAAACCTGCCTCTTCTTTGATGTTTGCAAAACTTTCTCCCGATGGGAAAAAAGCAGCTTATGTAAGTGAATACAATCTGTATGTGGAAGATTTGGCAACCGGGAAAATAACAGCCATTACTAAAAATGGTAACCGCAAATTGATTAATGGCACATTTGACTGGGCATATGAAGAAGAATTTTTTTGCCGCGATGGTTTTCGCTGGAGCCCCGACAGTAAACAGATTGCATACTGGCAAATTGATGCGCAGGGTACAAAAGATTATTTAATGATTAATAATACGGATTCCATTTATCCGCAAGCGGTACCGGTTGAATATCCGATTGCAGGTGAACCGCCATCCAAATATAAAATAGGTGTTGCAGATATTGCTACAGTTACTACGAAGTGGATGAAAATTCCGGATGATTCAATATGGAGAACCTACCTACCCAGGATGGAATGGGCAGCTAACAGCACTGAATTAATTATACAGCATTTAAACCGCAAACAGAATGAAAGTAATATAATGTTATGTGATGTAAAAAGTGGGATATCGAAAACGATTTATAATGAAAAAGATGCTGCATGGATTGATATCCTTCCATTATGGGATACCGATTATGGTAATGGCGGATGGGACTGGTTAAATAATGGTCAGGAATTTCTTTGGGCAGGTGAAAAAGATGGTTGGCGCCATTTATACATCATCAGCCGCGATGGAAATAAAGAAATATTGGTTACCAATGGAAAATATGATGTGATGGACATCAGCACCATTGATGAAAAAGGAGGATATGTTTATTTTCATGCATCGCCGGATAATGCCACTCAAAAATATTTATGCCGTACAAAATTGGATGGAAGCGGATCACTTGAAATGATTTCTCCCGCCAATCAAATAGGAACACATAACTACCGGGTTTCTCCCAATGCAAAATTTGCGCAGCATAATTTTTCTAATTATTACACAAGCCCTGTAAGTGAATGGATAACATTGCCAGATCATAAAGGAATAAACGGGGAAAATAAAGTAAATGATGCGGTGGCAAAAGCAGATAAATCAAAATCAAATATTGAGTTTTTCAAAGTAACCACTGCAGAAAATGTAACCATGGATGCATGGATGGTAAAGCCAGCAAATTTTGATCCCACAAAAAAATATCCGGTTGTTTTTTATGTATATACTGAACCCTGGGGGCAAAATGTAATTGACGCTTATGGTGCTACTAATAATTTTATGTTTCAGGGCGATATGAGTAAGGAAGGTTATATCTATATGAGTATTGACAACCGCGGCACACCTGTACCAAAAGGAAGGGAATGGAGAAAATGTGTTTACCGTAAAATTGGTTTGGTAAATATTAAAGACCAGGCAATGGCTGCAAAAGAAATACTGAAAATGCCTTACGTAGATTCAAGCCGGATAGGTGTTTGGGGATGGAGTGGTGGCGGTTCTGCTACATTAAATTTAATGTTTCAGTACCCGGAGATTTATAAAACCGGAATTGCGATTGCGCCAGTTGGCAATCAACTGACCTATGATAATATTTACCAGGAAAGATATATGGGACTGCCACAGGAGAACAGGCAGGATTTTGTAAATGGATCGCCGATGACTTATGCGAAAAACCTGAAAGGAAATTTATTGTATGTGCATGGTACCGGTGATGATAATGTGCATTATAATAATGCCGACATGCTTTTTAATGAACTGATAAAATATAATAAACAGTTTCAAATGATGAGTTACCCGAACCGTACACATGGAATTTTTGAAGGTGAGGGAACCAGTGAACATTTATCAACTTTATATACGCAATACCTGAGAGCACATTTACCACCGGGGCCTGTTGACCCTGCAAAAGCAACGGTACCATCAAAACCGTTTTAAAAAAAATCCGGGGTCAAAAAAAAATAACTCATCCTAATCGGGATGAGTTATTTTTTGAATTCATGCTAAAGATTTATTTCACAAGCGGCGATTTTAATATTGTATAGCTTTTCCCAAATCTTGCAATCGTTCTGTCTTTTTCAAATGAATTAATGATAAGATAATTAGGAGCTACAAGTATTTTTCCGGTTTTATCTATGATACCCCAGAATTTATCAAAAAATATAAACAGGCCATTTTCTCCGGGCAGAATGTTTTCATATTTCGGTTCTATAATTTCTGTGCCGGATTTATCGATAATGCCCCACTTGTTTCCCATTTTCACTTTAGCGTAACCATATTTAAAAACTTCACAACTGTCATACTTAGGAGTTACAATTATATCGCCCCGGTTATTTACAAAACCCCATTTCCTGTTTTGCCGTACCGATATCATTCCCTCTACACTGAATCGCAAATAATCGACTGCACCTAATGATTTAAAAACTTCCCCTTTTTTATTCATTAACTCATATTCTTTATCTCTTTTTATGACAGCCACATCATCCCAGATTGCATAGGACTCTTTAAAAGAAGTACTAAACTCTTCTTTTAATTGTTTATTGATATAATAATATGTGGCAAGGTTATTATTTTTTGCCTTGATAACTCCCAGCGAAAATCCTGATTTGAAATCATACAACTCATTATATTTTCGTGGCGGTTCTTTCAGGTTGCCGTTCCTGTCAACAAAAAAGTAATTACTATCTTTTTTTATAAGCCCCCATCCATCCCGGAAAGTGCCTACAGTCTCATAGACCAGTGGCAATATGATATTCCCTTTTGCATCAATATAACCAGACTTGTTTTTACCATCCACCTTCTTATCCACTTTAGCTATGCCTTCGCTAAATCCTGCAAAGCCATCATATTCATTTGGTATAATTTTATTTCCTTCTGTATCCACAAATCCATATTTGCTGTTGGCCTTCGATTTATAACCTGCTATGCCTTCTGAAAAAAGATAAATACCATCGCAGTCATCAATTTTTTTGATTTGCTTTCCAGTCTTATCAATTACTACGTAAGGATATTCTGTATTTTCAATAACAGTATATCCGTCCATTCCAAAAGCCCGGTACTCCCCTTTGTCATTGAGAGTTCCAAGTTCTTTCCCTGCTTTATTAATGTATTGATATTTATTGTCCGTAGTTTTTACCCACGCACCGCCTGATTCATCAAAACTGGTTGCTTCCAGGTAAACAGGTTTCAAAATCCATTTTCCTGTTTTTTCCATATAGCCATACCGGTTGCTTGAAGGATCTTTTACATACACCAACCCATTGATAAACGACCCGATAATTTCATGCTTAACCGGAATAATTTCATTTCCCTTTTTATCAATATATCCATACAGGTTGGTATAATTGCCGGGTACTTTATTATGGACTTTTGCCAAACCGTTATTTTCAAAATCGTATGCAAAATCATATTGGGTAATTATCACTTCATTGCCCTTTAAATCAAGATACCCGTATTTATTATTCACTTTACATAAAAGCATTCCAAATTTGCAGCTAACTAAAGTGAAAACAGATGCAGATTTTTCAAAAAGCCATTGACCGTTTATATCAATTACTCCGTATTGCGATCCTTTTGTCGCTATCAGCACCTTATCTGTGGCTGAATAATTAAGATAATTATACTCGCAAGGCAGTAATTGCTTTCCGGCTTTATTAATCAACCCCCATTTTCCGTTCTGTTTTACACTCAGCATATTCGTGTCAAACTTGATATCCTCAAATTCAATTGGAACCAATTCTTTATTCTGAATTGTCAGAACACCATAATTTTTTTTACCTGCAATTGTTTTTGTTACCAGTACAAAATTTCCAAATTGGGTGTAGGGTGTAATGTTTTCATACTCAATTGGAATAATTTCTTTTCCGGTTTTATCTATCAATCCGCATTTTTTGTTTTTTACAACTTTTACATAGCCTTTATAGAAATAAGGAATAGACTGAGAACTGGTTGCGCTGTCATAGGAATAAATAGCTGGTATAACAACATTGGCATTCTTATCCAGATAGCCAATCTTGCCACCCTGTTCAAATCCAAACATACTTTCATTGGAAGCCTGTACTTTGGGGTAACTCAGATTTGCTTTTGAAATAAATACAGGATTGAACTGGCTGAATAAAACTGCCGGAAAAAATATAAAAAGAAACAGTGTTTTCATGAAATAAAATTTTACTGAAAGTTATGTATAATAATAAAACCTCATCTATAAAGAAGATGAAGTTCATATTATCAGAGTCTAAAGTCCCCCTTCTGGGGATTTAGGGGGCTTTACATTGTCGCAAAATGCTTATGAAAATGCGGAATGGTTTCAATTCCCTTATAATAATTCTCCAGATTAAATTTTTCATTGGGGCTGTGAAGATTGTCGCTGTCCAACCCAAAACCCATAAAGACGATTTTAATTCCCAGTTCTTCTTCAAACAAAGAACAGATCGGAATACTACCGCCGCCACGAACCGGAATCGGGTTTTTCCCAAATGTATCTTTTATAGCTGCTGCTGCTGCTTTATATGCTTTGCTGTCAACGGGTGTCATATAAGGTTCACCACCGTGATGCAACGATGCTTTCAATGTAACATTTGCCGGAGTAATTTTTTGTAAATGTTTTATAAGTTTCTCCGTAATAATATCGCTGTGTTGATTCGGAACTAACCGTGCAGATATTTTTGCAAAGGCCTTGGATGGCAAAACCGTTTTAGCTCCTTCACCAAGATAACCGCCCCATATTCCATTTATTTCTATTGTGGGTCGAATGCCTGTTCTTTCATTGGTGGTAAATCCTGTTTCACCCCACAATTCTTTTACACCCAAATCATCTTTATATTCTTTTTCATTAAAAGGAGCTGCCGCCATTAATTTTCTTTCAGCTTCAGTTGCTACTACCACATCATCATAAAACCCCGGAATAGTGATATGGTTATTTTCATCGTGCAGCGATGCGATCATTTTTGAAAGTATTATTATGGGGTTAGCAACAGCACCACCATACACACCGCTGTGCAAATCCCGGTTTGGCCCGGTTATTTCCACTTCTATATAACTTAAACCGCGAACACCAATATCAATAGAAGGATTTTCCAAACTAAGCATGGCTGTATCACTTATTAAAACCACATCCGCTTTCAATAAATCTTTATGACTTTTTACAAAGTCAGCGAGATTATTACTGCCAACTTCTTCTTCGCCTTCAATACAGAATTTAATATTGGTACAAAGCGTATTGGTCTGCACCATTGTTTCCAGTGCTTTTACATGCATATAAAATTGTCCTTTATCATCACAACTTCCCCGTGCAAATATTTTTCCATCTACAATAGTTGGTTCAAATGGTGGGTTGGTCCAAAGCTCCAAAGGTTCGGCAGGTTGTACATCATAATGTCCGTACACCAATACAGTTGGTTTTGCCGGGTCAAAAATCTTTTCGCCATAAACAACCGGGTGACCCGGGGTTTGAAATATTTCTGCTTTATCGGCACCCGCTTCCAGCATACGTTGCTTTACCATTTCTGCGCAACGCACCATATCCTGTTTGTGTTCTCCTTTTGCACTTACGCTTGGTATGCGAAGCATTTCCAGTAATTCATTTAAAAAACGTTCTTTATTTTTTTCCTGGTAATCTTTCCAAACTTGCGACATAGTTATTTTACTTTTAAAGGAAACGAAGATAAGGAGGATAGAATTATTCACTACATCAGATTTTAGTCTCGTATTCATGGTCTTCGGTATCCGTTGACTTCTAAACCTATTAATAAAATATTTTTGATATGGCATTTAGCCTGTTATTCAATGCGGCATTATTGAGGACGAGCTTACCTTTTCGTAAGTTACCTTTTGGTAAGTTACTATTTGGTAAGCTGAGAAATGGTTTTTATCTTAGCGTATGGAAAGTCCATTTTTATTTGGCAAAACAGTAAATACAGAAAGTTTTACCAACCGCACTGCGGATATGGCTCGCCTGAAAGAAAATTTCTACAACAAAATAAACAGCATTATCATTTCTCCAAGGCGCTGGGGCAAAAGCTCATTGGTAAAAAAAGTAGCGGAAGAAATAAAAAGCAGGCAAATAAAAGTGGTGATGATTGATATGCTGCGTATCAGGAATGAAGAGGATTTTTACAGAGCTTATGCAGCAGCCGTTATGAAAGCTACTGCTGGAAAATTGGCAGAGTGGATAGAAACAGGCAAGCAGTTTCTAAAAAATGTAACCCCTAAAATTTCCATCGGTACAGACCCTATGCAGGATGTGGAAATTTCTTTTGACTGGAAATCTGTTGAAAAACACTACCGTGAAATTTTAAATCTGCCCGAAAAAATTGCACAAGCAAAAAACATTTCAATTATCATTTGCCTTGATGAATTTCAGAACCTGGCAACTTTTCAGGAACCGGAGTTGTTTCAAAAAAGATTAAGGAGCGAATGGCAACACCACCAAAAAGTAACGTATTGTTTGTATGGCAGCCAGCAACACATGATGGCTGAGTTGTTTGTAAAACAATCAAAAGCATTTTACAAATTTGGCGAAATAATATACCTGCCTAAAATAAGCCGTAGCGACTGGGTTACTTATATCACTAATCAATTTGCAAGAACAAAAAAAAGTATCTCTACCGAATTGGCAAATGAAATTGCCGCTATGGTAAAAGAACATTCATACTACGTGCAGCAGTTGTCTCATTTAGTATGGCTGAAAACCGAAAAAAAAGCAAGCAGTCAAAATGTTGTTGATGCAATTGATGATTTATTATCGCAAAATGCAATGCTGTATATGCGGGATACTGAAAATTTAACCACACCACAATTTAATTTTTTAAAAGCCCTGGCCGATGGGCATACTACGAACCTAAGTTCAAATAAAACAATAAACGAATACAGGCTTGGCACTTCGGCCAATGTATTGAAAATTAAAAAAGCATTGCTGCAAAAAGAATTGATTGAAGAAAGTGTAAGAAAGATAGAATTTTTAGACCCTTGCTATGAACTCTGGTTCAAAAAAAATATGTAAGAAAACTATTCCGGTTTCTTTTTGCTGTTCACCGCTTTTGTTACCAGCTTACTCCCAAACCTGTCTTTAATTTCATCCACCGCTTTGTAGAGTTGTAGTTTCTCCAACTGGTTATCAAACAAACTCATTTGCAATGTAAAAGGAATGAGTTGACTAAAGCGAACACCAATTAAACGTACAGGTCTTCCTTTCTGATAACTCTTATTGAAAATATCTTTTGCTTTTGCAATCAACTGATCGTCGAGGGCGGTGTAATCAATTACTTCCTGTTTACTAAAAGTTTCAAAATCGGAGTACCGGATTTTAACCGTAACACAGCCTGTAAGTTTTTCATCTTCCCGTAAACCGTAGCAGGTTTTTTCTGTAAGCCTTACTAATTCTTTATGTAAAAAATCAACATCGGTATAATCTGAATCAAACGTATTTTCATGGCTCATACTTTTTTGTTCCCAGTCGGTAACAATTTCTGTACTGCCGATGCCTTGCGATTTGTTCCAGAGACTGATGCCCCATTTACCCAACTGTTTTTCTAAATATTCAGGCGATGATTTTGCCAGGTCTTCTATTTTAAAAAACCCAAGTTTCTTTAAATGAATTTCTGTTTGCTTACCCACGCCATTTATTTTTTCTACAGCCAGCGGCCATAGAAAATCTTTTTCTTTTCCGTGCGGTATTTCTAAAAAACCATTGGGCTTTGCTTCATTGGTTGCCATCTTACTTATAAATCGTGCAGAAGATAAACCACATGAAATAGGTAAACCCGTTTCAGAAGTAATATGCTGTCTTAGTTCCTGTGCAAATTTGCTTACGCCAAAAAATTTATCCATACCTGTGAGGTCAATATAAAATTCATCAACGCTTGCTTTTTCAAATAAGGGAACTTTTTGTGCAATGATATCGGTTACCCATCTTGAATATTTACTGTATTGGTCACGGCTTGCATTTGTAATAATTGCTTGTGGGCAAAGCTGCATAGCCTTTTTCATGGGCATGGCGGAATGAATTCCAAATTTTCTTGCTTCATAACTGCATGCTGCTACTACGCCTCTTTCATAACCACCCACTAAAACAGGTTTGCCTTTCAGTGATGGATTATTCCGGATTTCTACTGAAACAAAAAATGAATCAAGATCAAAATGTGCGATATGATGTTTTGTTTCTGTCACAGACTAAATCAGATAACGAACAACAGGTAAAATATTTATTTAAATTTATTTATAGAAAACCTGTATAGGTTTTACCTTGTGTTCTTTGCATATTTATTTGTGAACTTTGTGGTTAAACGATTAATACAAAACCGCAAAGAACGCAAAGAAAATACAACACAAAGTTGCAAAGGTTTATTCCGGATACATTTTTAAACAACATCCAGGAGTTTATAAATAAATTTCGAGCAGTCCATCCGGCAATTCAACAATCACCTCCTTTTTTTTATGGTCTATCTTTTTTAAAAAACTTTCGTTGATTGGAATTAAAACTTCTTTTGAATTTATTTCCAGTCTGCAAAGGAGTTGATGCGGTTGCTCTATTACTTCCAGCACTTCACTTAATTTATCTTTACTATTATAAATAGTATAACCCAGCAAACTTGCCGGGGCCGATTTAGCGGCATATTTTTTAAAATCGGCTTCTGTCATCCAAACTTCTTTGGGCGAAAGTTTGGCGGCCGCTTCCCGGGTTTCTACACCTTCTAACTTTAAATAAATTTCACTTTCATTTTTTATTTTTGCGCTTTCAATAAACCAGGGAAGAAAAGAATTTTTTTTATCTTCAATAAAAATGGCTTTCAAATCTTTGAGGGAAGTTTTTTTCCCCAGTTCATGTTTAAAAATGAGTTCGCCTTTAAGTCCAGATGCTGCAACGAGTTTTCCTGTTTTAAAATACTCCATAAAAAGAATGATACAAATTAATGCGAATTTACGCTAATGCTGAATAGAATTGTTGAAGTTGAACGGAGCGTCGCAAGAAAAGTCTAATTGTACCAATAGTGCCGGATTCAAAAAAGTTACTTCATTATTACCGGCACAATAAACCAGCAAAACAAAACAATCAATACAATAGAAATAAGAGTCATCACCAAACCGGCCTTCAGCATTTGTTTCAATTTGATATGACCACTTGCAAATACAATGGCATTGGGTGGCGTACCCATTGGCAGCATACTTGCACAACTTGCTGCAAGTGTCATAGGCAATCCAAGCAGCAACGGGTTCATACCAATTGAATCAGCAAGTGAACAAACTACGGGTGCAAAAACAATAACCTGTGCAATATTGCTCATTACTTCACTTATAAAAATGGAAATAATGGTTACCATCAATACCAATACAATTCCGCCACCGGCAAATTGACTGAGCCATGCACCCAACTGCTGAATCAATCCGGCTTTTTCCAACGCATCGGCCAGTGCAATGCCACCACCAAATAATAATAAAATACCCCAGGCCAGATTTTTTGTGTCTTCCCATTCCAGAATATTATCGCTATAGGATTTATTCTCCTGCGTTTGACTGTTTTTTCCTGATGGACAAATAAATAAAGCGATGGCACCTATAATGGCAATCATATTATCATCCAGTTGAAAATAGGGTTGATTATCGTTTATTAGTTTTCTGAAAATCCATAATAGGGCTGTTGAAATAAATATAATCAGCACTCTTTTTTCCGATACACTTAATGGACCTAATTGGATGAGTTCAGATTTTATATACTGATGAGCAGCCTGGCTTTTCTTAATATGATTGGGAAATAAAATCCGGGTTGTTACAAAATACAAGGCAAACATGAGAAGAATAGCAAGCGGAGTACAAATCATCATCCAATCCAAAAAATCAATGCTGCCATATTTTTTTTCAAAATACCCTACAAAGGAAACATTGGGTGGTGTGCCAATGATCGTTGCAATACCTCCAAAATTGGATGCATAAGCAATTGCAAGCATCAGGCATAAATTAAAATGCTGAAAATTTCCTTTGCCATCATTGTTTTCTTTCATTACATGAATAACAGAGAGTGCAATGGGAAACATCATCATGGTGGTAGCTGTATTGCTGAGCCACATACTTAACAAACCGGTTGCTAAAATAAATCCTAATACAATCCGGTTTCCACTTGTGCCGGTAATATTTACAATGGATAATGCAATACGGCGATGAAGATTCCATTTTTCAATTGCAAGCCCCAGCATAAAACCACCCATAAATAAAAAAATAATTTCATTACCATACGAAGCAGCTGTGGCTTTGATTGTATTAATCTGAAACAAGGGAAACAGCACTAATGGAATTAATGCAACCACCGGCATCGGCAATGCCTCAGCAACCCACCAGGTAATCATTAAGCCTGCAATTGCCAAAACGGTTGTGGCTTTTTCATTTACGCCAAATGGATTTATAAAATATAAAAACAAAGCAATGGCAATACCGGCTGCAATTCCGATCCATTTCTGTTTTTGTTTTATTCGCTCTTCCAATTCGCAGACTTATTTATTGTAGTTGCTAAACTATTGAAAATTTCTCAATGACTAAAAACACTACCTGATTCCTGAATCACTATTTATCCAAATTAATCTTCTACCCTTCGGAGTCTTGTCAAACTGAGCCGCTCTTTAGAGTTGCTAAGTTCTAAAATAATCCAGGGCGAAGTATCTCATAGTTATTAAAAGCATGAGATACCTCAACTCCTTTTTCCAAACGTAGAATGAGCATTAAATTCACCGTTTCGGTAAGACAAGACTCCGAGATATTAATTTTTTCAGAGTGGTTTGACTATAAAAATTAAAATGAAAAATAATTTAAACACAATTCCAAATTACCATTTACCAATTCCGCTCACATAATGATTCCCTTTTATATAAAACCGGTATTTCAATTTTGCATCATTGCCTGCATAATCCACTCCTATTCTTGGTGAAGCAATTATCACGTTTTCATTATA
This sequence comes from Bacteroidota bacterium, assembly GCA_031362085.1. Taxonomy (GTDB): domain Bacteria; phylum Bacteroidota; class Bacteroidia; order Chitinophagales; family Chitinophagaceae; genus VBAR01. The sequence continues at coordinate 33,394 of JANLSA010000276.1, forward strand.
AACAAATCCATCATCTGCTATCAATACTTCCTTACTCAGCAACGAAACTCCACTATGCTTTGTAGAAAGACCCAGTGCTTTTGCAACATTGCCGGGTCCTTTGGTCAAGCTGGCATCTGCCTTTTTCTTTCCCGTTCGGCTAAGCATAGTATCAATTCCTTTCAGGGGTTCTACTGCACGGATAAGAATGGCATGTGGAATGTCTTTGCTATTCGTTACCACATTAAACAAATGATGAATGCCGTAGCAGAGATAAACATAAGCAACTCCACCATCTGCAAACAGAATCTCAGTTCGCTTTGTTCTTCTGCCACCAAATGCATGACTTGCTTTATCAATTGTACCATTATACGCCTCTACTTCTACTATACGTCCGGCAGTTTCTATGCCATCAAATTTTGTAACCAATATTTTTCCCAATAAGTTTTTTGCGATTGTAACAACATTATCACCGCTGTAAAATTCAATCGAAAGTTTTCTCATTTATAAAAAAATTAAAACAAATCAAGTTCTCATTCACGATTGACTATTCACTACTCACCATTCATCAATTTCACTATATTTACGCAAACAAGTTAAGGCATTGCTGAAAGAAATCGTAATAGCATTTCAATCCTTTGGAGAAGCGAACCGCTTTATCCGCGAACATAAAATGTATCGGTGGATTATTATTCCCGGCATCATCTACACGTTATTATTTATTGTAGCGATGATTTTGTTTTCCCGTTCGGCAAACGATGCAGTTAGCTGGTTGAGCAATCAACTCCGCATAGAACCCTGGCTTGAAAAAGAACGCAGCCCCTTACTGAGTTTTATATTTGTTATGATGGGTATTATGTTGCGCATGGTGCTTTTTCTTTTTTATTTCTCGTTGTTTAAATATTTAATCCTGATAATTGGTTCGCCGGTGTTTGCTTACTTAAGTGAAAAAACAGAAGCTCTGATCGAAAACCGGGAACATCATTTTAACTGGAAACAATTAGTACCCGATGCGCTGCGTGGGGTAAAGCTGGCATTACGGAATGCCGGTTGGCAAACGGTATATATGATTTCGTTGATTCTTTTTTGTCTTATCCCCGTTGCCGGATGGATAGCACCACTGATTGCAGTTATTGTTGAATGTTATTATTATGGTTTTTCCATGCTCGATTACGGATTGGCAAGAAATGATTTTTCAATTCAGAAATCAATTTTCTATTCCGGAAAACACAAAGGGCTTTCCATTGGTAACGGAATTGTTTTTTACCTGATGCATGTTGTTATCATTTTTGCACCGGCATTTGCCATTATTGCTTCTACGCTCAGCGTAATAAAAGTTAAAAACGATTAAGCATGGCTACTACCGCCGTTGTGTATTTAATTCCAAGCCTGCTGCACGATGATGGAATTTATTCTATTCCTCCTAATCTGATAGACGCGGTAAAAAAATGCAATGTCTTTTTTGTAGAGAATGAAAGAACAGCAAGGCGATATTTAAAAC